>NZ_JBHWVM010000024.1:0-95541 GCF_042736805.1 Streptomyces sp. NPDC060031 | reverse complement strand
GCCCTGCACGGGGCGGGCCCGCCCCGTGCAGGGCAGGGACCCGCGAGGAAGGGGGTCAGCCGAGGAGGGGGACGAGGCCGATGGCGAAGACGACGTAGAACAGTCCGGCGATCGCGAGGCGGCCAGGGGTGAGTTTGTGGGCGCGCATGGTGAGCAGGAGGTACACGATCGCGGCCACGGTGATGATCCCCGACCAGAGCAGGGGACCGTCGAAGTGCCAGCTGGTGAAGAACAGGCCGATCCCGCTGGGGACGGTGGCCTGGATCATCATGGCACCGGAGATGTTGGCGAGGGCCAACTTGACCTTGCCCTGTCGGACCCAGATCACGGCGTTCATGATCTCGGGAAGTTCAGTGGCGATCGGGGACAGCAGCAGCGCCGTGACCGTCGCGGACAGCCCCAGCATGGGGCCGATGACGTCGAGCTGCTTCACGAAGAAGTGCGCGGCGAAGAAGATCACCACGAGCGCGGCCAGGGTCTGGACGACCACGGCCCAAGTGGCCGGAGAGGAGGCCTTGGGCTGGAGCTTGAGCGGTTCCAGCTCCTCTTCCTCGTCGTCCGTGTCGTCGGCGCGGCTGCTGCGAATCTCGCGGACGAAGTAGACCGCGTACGCGGCGAAGAACAGCACGCCCAGGGCGGGCTTGAAGGCGAAGGCGACCAGGCCGAGCGCGACCTTCACGATGAAGATCGGCAGGAACCACTTCTGGTCCCGGGCCAGCCGCTTCATGTCCTTCGCGTCGCCGAGGGCCTCGCCGCCCTGCGGCAGGGCCACGCTCGAGCCGGCGGCGCCGGCAGCACCGGCGAGGATGGCCGCGCGGTCTTTGCGACGCTTGAGGATGAGCATCGTTCCGGTGACACCGTAGGCGACGGTGGCCAGTGCGAGCGGGCCACCCATGGCGGCACCGACTCCGATGTTCTTGGCTTCTTCGGTGGCCCCGGTGGTCACCGCGACCAGGGTGACCACGGACTCCGGCAGGGCGGTACCGAAGGCGGCCAGGATCGTGCCGACCGCCATCTTTCCCACGTTGAGGCGTTCGCCCAGCCACTCCACCGCGTTGACGAACCACTCACAGGAGAGATAGATCGCCACCGCACACGCGATGAGCAATACGAAATGGATCACGGGACTCGTCCAGCCTTCCCGCGTCTGCGGGGCTCGAGGACGACCGGCGTGAGAGGCGGCAGACGGCTTCGACCCCGCCGACACGCTGACATACGTCGTCGACAAATGGGCCGAAGGTCTCGCCCACCCGCATCCTCAAAGAACGCGGGCCCGGCCACCGGGAACCCGGGGGTTCCAGTGTGTCGACGACCGGTATCGCAGGGCTACTCCCCTTCGCAGCCACCCACCCTACCTGCCCCGGAGCCTTCCGGAGAAGCCGCCTCCTTTTGGTGTCGGTGGTCGGGGGCCTCCCGAGCTCTCCGTTCAGCAGGCGGAGCTCTCGTTGAGGAGTGAGGCGAGGCCGTCGAGGAGGCGCTGGAGGCCGAACTCGAAGAGGTCGTCGAGGTCGAGGTCATAACCGGCCGTGGCGAGGCGGGAGAGCGCGGGGAACCGGCCGGTGCCCAAAATCGCCAGGAGCTTGGACTCCTGGGTGGCCATCCACTCCTCACTGTCGAGGCCGCTGTGCGCCTCGGCCTCCCGCTCCGCCTCCAGGTTGACGGCGATACCACGGGCGTAATTGAGCAGTGAGAGGTGCGCGGTGAAGGCGGACTGCAGGTCGAGCCCGTGCGCGTGCAGGGTGGCGAGCATCCACTCGCTGTGCGGCAGTGCCGAGATGATCACCTGAGGGCGGGTCACCGACAGGGCTGGGGCGAGCCACGGGTGGCGGCGGAACAGGTCCCAGAGCTGCCGGGCCGCCAGTTCGATCGCCTCCCGCCAGCCCTCCGGCGGGTGGGCGGGCAGCGGGTGCTCCGCCATGACGCTGTCCATCATCCGCGTCAGCAGGTCGTCCTTGTCGGCCACGTGCCGGTACAGCGACATGGTGGCCACCCCGAGCTCGGCGGCCACCCTGCGCATCGAGACCGCGGCCAGCCCCTCCGTATCGGCGACCGCGACGGCGGCGCCGACGATCCGTCCGAGCGTGAGGGCCGGCTGGACCGAGGACGCGTCGGACGGCCCGCCCGGGCGTGCGGCGGCAGCGAGTCGGGCGGCCCGCACCGGGCGGCTCTGGGCCGCCACGACCGTCCCGACGCCCGGGACGGCGCGGACCATGCCCTCGCGGCGCAGTTCGGAGAGCACCTTGGTCGCGGTCGCCATGGCGACGCCCCACCGCCGGGTGATCTCGCGGGTCGAGGGCACGCGATCGCCCGGCGCCAGTTCGCCCGTCTCGATCCGCTGCCGCAGTTCGGCGACGATCTGGCTGTAGCGCGGTAGCGCCTGTCCGCCCACCGACACCCCTTCCGCACTAGTGCACCTGGAGGGGTGTCATCCTAGCCGCCGACGCCGGGCGATCCCCCGCACACAAGCACCTCCTCCACATCTCCGCACTAGTGCAGCACTCTCCAACACCCAATGGCGGAACACGCCTTCATGCTTGCATGCCGGTTTGCGTACGGCGTACATTCGCAGCATGCCGAACAACGGGATACTCATATGCGGTGCCGGCATCGCCGGGCCCGCGCTGGCGTACTGGCTACGCAAGGGAGGCTTCTCGGTCACGATCGTCGAGCGCACGCCGGAACCCCGACCGGGCGGGCAGACGGTGGATCTGCGCGGCGCCGGCCGCACCGTGATCGAACGGATGGGCCTGATGGACCGGGCCAGAGCGGAGAGCCTGGACCAGCGCGGCCTCGCCCTCGTCGACGCCGCCGGCCGGGCCACCGCCCGACTGCCGGCCGACGGCTTCGGCGGCGAGGGGTTCGTCTCCGAGATCGAGATCCTCCGCGGCGACCTCGCCCGTCTGCTGTACGAGGCCACCCTGCCGGACGCGGAGTACCTCTTCGACGACACCATCACCCAGATCGGTCAGGACGCGGACGCGGTCACCGTCACCTTCGAGAAGGCCGCGCCGCGCCGGTTCGCGCTCGTCATCGGCGCGGACGGGCCGCATTCCGTGGTGCGGGCGCTGGCCTTCGGCCCGGAGCGCGACTTCGTCCGCCCGATCGACCTCTACACGGCCTGGTTCACCGCCCTCGACGACCTGGACCTCGACGGCTGGTTCCTGATGCACAACGCGCCCGGCGGCCTGGTCGTCTCCGCGCGGCCCGGCCGCCTCCCCGGCGAGATCAAGGCCGGCTTCAGCTTCCGCTCGCCACCGCTCGCCTACGACCGGCGCGACGTCGCCGCCCAACAGGACCTCGTAGCCCGGCGCTTCGCCCACGTCGGCTGGGAGACCCCACGCCTGCTGCGGGCGATGCGCACCTCCCCGGACTTCTTCTTCGACTCCATGGGCCAGGTCCGCCTCGGCAGTTGGTCGCGCGGCCGCGTGGCGCTGCTCGGCGACGCCGGGTACTGCGCGACCCCGCTGACCGGCCTCGGAACCAGCCTTGCCCTGGTCGGCGCCTACGTCCTGGCCGGTGAACTCGCCGCCGCCGAGGGCGATCACGGTGTCGCCTTCCGCCGCTACGACACGGTGATGCGCCCGTACGTGAGTCAGGCGCAGCAACTACCGCCCGGCGGAGCCGCCGGGTACGCGCCGTCGGGCCGGCTCGGTATCCGGCTGCGCGACCTCTCGATGCGGTCGATGACCCGCTGGCCCATGCGGAACCTGCTCGCCGCACAGTTCGCCAAGGCCGGGGACATCGCGCTGCCGGAGTACGGTCTCGCCGAGAGCGCGGTCCACCCGTTGCCCTCGAAGCGCGTGTCGCGGAGGAGGGGCCGGATGCCGATGTAGCTGCAGCCACCGGACGCTTCCGTGAACGGCTCCCCCACAGCAGCGAATGCCCAGGGGCGATCCCGGCGCGCGCGAAGGCGGCGCCGACGCGCTGGTGGAGTCCGGTACCGAAGGCCAGGTGCTGGGCGGCCACGGTGAAAGAGCGGGCGGTGCCCAGGTCGGGGCGGTGGATGTCCGTCCTGTCCAGCCCGAGAACATCGAGGGCACCTGCACGGCGCCGGGGCGGGCCCCCTCCCCCGAGAGCCGACGACGGGTCAGCCACGCAGCGGCACTTTCCGGACGTTCGTACCGCCAGGGCCCCGCTCCGTGACAGCGGGCCGGCATTCGGGGCACCTGCGGCAGTGGCTGCGACGTGCAGGCCGCGACACCACCACGCACAGGGAGGAACAGCCATGCTGATCACGGTCACCCGCTCCGGAGGCTTCGCCGGCTTCGAGAAGCTCCGCTCACTCGACACCTCGGACCGCGCGGACGCGGCAGAGCTGGAGGGACTCGCGCAACGGGCCGTCGCCCCCGTCGCCGACGGCTACCACTACCGGATCACCGTCGACGACGACGTGCTCGACCTCCAGGACCCCGGCCTCTCCGACGACCAGCGGGCACTGATCCGCACCGTCCTCGGCGAAGGCGCCTGATCGGCAGCACACCGTAGAGATCGTCCTGGTCTCGAGCCCTGCCGGAACCACGGATGTCTGGCGATCACGGGCACCGCGAACCGCACCCAGGGTCTTCACTTGTGGTCGCGCAGGAAGGCGGGGATCTCGTCGGGGGTCGGGTAGTTCGGCAGGGGTGCGGGCGCGGGTGCGGGCTCGTCCTGAAGGAATGCGGTGATGGTGGCGGCGGCCCGGTCGTTGTTGTCGTCCAGGCCGTTCCACATGTGGTGTCCGACGCCGGGCATGTACTGCGTGCGCTGGATGGCGGGGTCATTGGCGAGGATGGTGGTCGCCCATTGACGGACCTGGGAGGTGCACTCGGCGATCATCAGCATCGCGGGGATCCGGGAGCGCCTCAGTTGGGGGGCGATGGAGGGTGAGTCCTTGACCGTCTGCTGGACGCGGAGGCTGGCGGCGGGACTGAAGGAGAAGTTCTGCGCCGTGTCCTCAGTCGGGATCGGGATGCGGTGCGCGTCGCGCGCACAGTAGGCGGATGCGGTGTCGCTGCCGAGGTCGGCGGCGGTGAACGCGTTGTCGCCTTCGGCCTGTCCGATCAGCCCGGTGTCGGGGGTGAGGAGTCCGAGTCGCATGAGGCCGAACGCCACGGCGTACCGGGGGGTGTGTGTCGACCGAGGTCCTGGCATGGTCGGCGCGAGTCCGCGCGCGGATGGCCGGCCCCCGTGCCCGGCGATGTGCGCGGTGGGGCCGTCCATCGGACCCGGTTCGGCGATGATCGCCCGGTGCAGGCCTGCCGCGACGCCCGGTTCGGCCAAGGCTCGGGTGAGCACGACCGCGCCTGAGGAGAAGCCGAGGACGTCGACACTGCCCTTGTCCAGGCGGTCGATGAAGGCGTCGAGGTCACGGACCGACCTGGAGATCGTGTACTGGTCCATGGATAGCAGATCGCTTCGTCCGCCGCCTGCCTGCTCGTAGGCGTAGACGTCGAAGCCTTGGCGCGCCAGGAGTTGCAGGAAGCGGTGGTCGAGCAGCGAGATGCCGCGGACCGGTCCGCCGTTGAGGTAGACGAGGGGGGTGGGGTGGCGGACGCCGTTGTTCGCGGGCGGGTAGTGGTACGCCGCGACCCGGCTGCCTGTGGCCAGGGTCCAGTGCTGCGTGGCCACGAAGGGCAGGTCGGGCGGGTACCGCCGGGCCGTGGGCGTGGTCGGGATGCAGACCGACGCCGTCAACGCTGCCGCGACAACCACCGGCAGGAAGGGCGCGAGCCGCCTCGCCCCGGGGCGACGCCGACCCCGCCACAGTGCGGCGGCAGTCCCGACTCCGAGGGCCGTCAACCATGCGCCGAGCCCCGAGCCGGCTCCGTTCGTGAGGGCGATCGTCACGAGGAAGACGATGACCAGCGTCGCGACGGCGGCCAGGGCCAGCAGTAAGCGGCCGGTGAAGCGAGCGAGGCGCATGCCGTACGTGGGCACGGCGGGGGACATGGCGGTGGGCACGGCGAACCTCCGAGGTTTCAAAACGCTGTTTCAAAACGACGTTATCAAAGAAGGTAGGCTTCTCGTCATGGGTAGGCCGAGAACGAACGACGCAGCCGTCAAAGAGCGACTCGTGGAGTGCACGACCGAACTGCTCGCCAACCGTCCGCAGGAGTCGGTCACGGTCCGCGCCGTGGCCACGGCCGCCGAGACGTCAACGGCCGCGGTGTACTCCCTGTTCGGCGACAAGGAGGGACTGATCGGAGCGGTACGCGACAAGGCCGTAGCCGGCTTGTTCCAGGCCCTGACGACGGTGGCGACCTCCGAGGATCCCCTCGCCGACATCTACGCACTGGCCGCCGCGTACCGACGATGGGGACGCGAACACAGCCACCTGTACTCGGTGTTGTTCGGTGGGGTGCAATCCTTCAAGCCCTCAGGGGCGGTCGGTGTCAGTGACCCCGTCCGGCCGCTCATCGCGGCGATCGACCGCGCCGTGACGGAGTCCGTCCTCGACGGCGAAGCGACGTCGATCGCCGTCTCGCTCTGGGTGACCCTGCACGGGCTCGTGACCCTCGAACTCGCCGGGGCGCTCGGCGCCCCCGCGGCAGAGGCCGCATTCCGTTCGACGGTCCCCGCCACACTGCGCGGCTGGACGGCCCCCGCGGTGTTCCGCAGCCTCCGGCACGACGGACCCGCCTCCTGACGCGGCGCGCGACCGCCCGCGCGCCAGGAACACGTACGGCTGCGGCGCCGGGTCCGGCCGCTCAGGTCACGGAGCGAAGAGGACCTTGACCGCGCCGTCCCGCTTCTTCTGGAACATCTCGTACGCGTCCGGCGCCTGTTCGAGGGGCAAACGGTGCGTGGCGAAGTCGTCGACGCCGAGGGGGTCCCCATCCGTGAGCAGGGGGAGGATGTCACCGACCCAGCGCCAGACGTTGGCCTGGCCCATGCGCAGTTGGAGCTGCTTGTCGAACATGGTCAGCAGGGGCAGCGGATCGGCCGCGCCACCGTAGACCCCGGACACCGAAATGGTGCCGCCGCGGCGGACGAGGTCGATGGCGGTGTAGAGCGCGGAGAGCCGGTCGATCCCTGCTCGCTTCATCATGGCCGCGGCCAGGGAATCCGGCAGGAGGGTGGTCATGCCCTGGGCGGCCGCGGCGATACGGCTGCCGTGGGCCTCCATGCCCACGGCGTCGATGACGGCGTCGGGGCCCCGCCCACCGGTGAGGTCCCGGACGGCGCCCGCCAGGTCCTCTCCGCACTCCTGGAGGTCCAGGGTGTGGATGCCGCGCCGACGGGCCCGTTCCAGGCGTTCGGGAACGAGGTCGATGCCGATGACCGTGCCGGCGCCGCGGTGAGCGGCGATGCGGCAGCTCATGTCACCGATGGGCCCCAGGCCCAGGACGGCGACGCTGCCGCCCGGGGGAACGGACGCGTACTCGACCGCCTGCCATGCCGTGGGCAGGACGTCGGACAGGTAGACGAAACGCTCGTCGGGCGGCCCGTCCGGGACCCGGATCGGCAGGGAGTTCCCGAACGGCACGCGCAGGTACTGGGCCTGGCCGCCCGGGACCTGGCCGTAGAGCTTCGTGTAGCCGAAGAGGGAGGCTCCGGTGCCGTGCTCGTGGACCTGCGTCGTCTCGCACTGGGACTGCAGCCCCCGGTCACACATGAAGCACGACCCGCACGAGACGTTGAAGGGGATCACCACCCGGTCCCCCGGCTTCAGAGAGGTGACCTCCGGCCCCACCTCCTCGACGATGCCCATGGGCTCGTGTCCCAGGATGTCGCCGGGTTCGAGAAAGGGCCCAAGAATTTCGTAGAGGTGCAGGTCGGAGCCGCAGAGGCCGGTGGTCGTGATCTTGACGATCACGTCATCGCGGTCCCGGATCGTGGGGTCGGGCACGGTGTCGACCCGGACATCCCGCTTGCCGTGCCATGTGAGTGCCCTCATGACGCCTCCTTGCAGACTGTGCCGCCTCACCGTGCGCGTGCCCCCGGCCGTGCCGCCGAACCGGAATGCCCGGGCTTTCCTCGGCGGCGTACGGGTGCCTTCGACTGGTCCATGCCGCACGCCTGCCCCGTGAGCGTCGATGAAACGGACATCAGGCGCCCTGGTCACGGGGCTGGGCCGGGCCGAGATGCTGTTCCAGCCAGTCCGCGGCGGCACGCCGGTAGAGCCGCCGGTTGTCCGCCCGCAGGAACTCGTGACCCTCGTCGCGCAACGTCAACTGCCGCGCCGGGACACCGCGTTCACGCGCCGCGCGGACGAACTGCTCCGACTCCGTCGGCGGCACGTTGGTGTCGTGCTCCCCGTGGACGGCCAGCACGGGGGCCCGCAGTTGATCGATGCGGCTCATCGGGGACAGGGCGCGGAGCAGTTCCCGGTCGTGTTCGGGGTGGCCGTACTTGGCGGCGGCGGACTGGGCGATCCACGGTTCCGTACGGGCGAAGAACGTGGCGAAGTCCGACATTCCGCAGACGGCGACCCCGGCACGGAAGAGTTCCGGATGCCACACCAGGGAGGCCATGGTGAGGTACCCGCCGTACGAGCGGCCCATCACCCCAAGCCGCAGGGGGTCGGCGTACCCCAGCGAGACCACGTGCGCCGCGCAGTCGGCGACGTCGTCGATCGCCGCGAACCGGCCGGCGCCGAGGTCCGCGTCCACGAAGGACCGGCCCCAGCCGGACGAGCCGCGGACATCGGGGGCGAACACGTCCAGGCCCCTGCCGAGGAGCTCGTGGTACAGCGGGCTGAAGACCGGCCGTTCCTGTTCCTCCGGTCCGCCGTGGAGGTGGATCACGCAGGGGGCCGGCCGGCCCGGGTCCCGGTGGGGCGCACGGTAGTACCAGCCTCCCAGCCGCAGCCCGTCGCGGGCCCGGCAGCGCAGGGGCGACGGTCGTACCGGGGGCCGCCCGGGTGGCACCGCGTCCTCGTCCCGGGCCGACCAGCCGGTGCGCGTGGGCGCGAGGGTCTCGTCGAGTTCCCAGATGCCGGGCCTGCGCCGGGATCCCGACAGGGCGGCGAAGAGTCCGCCGCGCGCCAAGGACGTGATGCGGGTGACCACTTCGTGGGGCAGGTCCGGGCGGTGGCGCGGTCCCAAGTCGCCGTCCGTGGGGCCGAGGGGGAGCCCCACGCTTTCCAGCTCGGTCGCGCCGTGCACGTTCCAGGCGAGGACGGCCCACCGACCGTGGTCGGGCACGCTCAGCAGGTCGAGGGCGGACTCCTCGCGCTCGGCCGCGAGGGAAAGCCCCCGGGCCGCGCCCTCCTCGTCCAGCCGTACCCGCAGGAGGGCCGCGAACTCCCGTTCCCTGTCGCTGCGCAGCCACAGCGTCCGCGCGTCGGCGGAGAACCGGCCGATCCAGGGATCCCCGTCCGCCACGTGCAGCGCGAGGGTGGTGCGGCCCGAAGCGGTGTCGAGTACGAGGGCCTCCCGTCGGCCGCGCGGGCCGCGGCGGACGAGCGCGAAGCGGCCGTCGGCACTCATGTCGCACACGCGCAGGGAGGCAGCTCCCTCCTCGCTGAACAGCAGCACCGGCGCGGTGGCTCCGTCGGGGTCGACCAGGTAGGCGGCCAGCCCGCCACTGCGGGCCGCTCCTTCGAGCAGGGTCGCGGGGCCGTCGCGTTCGGACCACGCCGAGCCCGGTGGCCCTGCGCCGGCCCACGACGCCCCGTCCGCGGCCACGTCCTGCGTCAGGTGTCCGGGTCCGCTGTGCTCCGAGCCCGTCGGGGAGGGCTGTGCGACCGTGACGGCCAGGGCGGCGCCGTCACGCGTCCAGCACCCGAGGTGGGCGGAACTTCCCGGCTCCGTGCCCGCAAGCACCTGGCGTCCGGTTCCGTCCGGCCGCACCACCAGGACCCGAGTGTGCTCGCCGCCCCCCGGCGCCGAGGTGTAGGCGATCCAGCGCCCGTCCGGCGACCAGGAGACCTCGGTCACCGGGTCGGGGTCGCCGTCCAGCACGTGCGCCTCGACCCCCCGGGCGGGCCCGCTCCACAGCTGGGGGACCCCGGCCCGGTCGCAGATGAACGCCACGTACTCGCCCGTCGGGTCGGCCGACGGGTACCAGCACCCGTGGGCGGCCAGGAGGGTCGGCGGGTCGGCGCTGCGATGTCCGGGCATCCGAACCGGCGCGGGGGCCGGTGCCGGGCCCGGGTCCGGGTCCGGGTCCGGGTCGGCCGGGGGCGCTCCGGCACCAGCGGGTTCGGCCGCCCGGCGGGGCGTTTCGTGCACGTGCTCCAGGGGTTCCGTGTGCTCCAGGGGCATGGGCCGCCTCTCCCAGGGTCCGCTTCCGGATGTCGACAGCTCAGTGGATGCCGTGCGATTGGAGCCAGAGTTCCAGCGACGCCACCTGCCACAGGGTGCTCGCCCCCCGTTTCGCGCGATGGCGGTTGGGTTCCGCGAGCAGCCGGTCCACGAGGCGCGCGTCGAAGAGCCCGCGTCGGCGGGCTTCCGGGGCCGTCAGGGCGTCCCGTACCCGGGCCAGCACGGGCTCGGCCATGTGCCGGACCGCCGGTACCGGAAAGTAGCCCTTGGGGCGGTCGACGATCTCCCGGGGCAGAACCGTACGGCCTATGTCCTTGAGCACGGCCTTGCCGCCCTGCGCGAGCTTCAGCCGCGGAGGGCAGGCCGCGGCCAGCTCGACGAGTTCGTGGTCCAGGAACGGCACCCTCGCCTCCAGACCCCAGGCCATCGTCATGTTGTCGACCCGCTTGACCGGGTCGTCGGGCATGAGCGCGTGGACGTCCATGCGCAGGGCCGCGTCGAGGGCGGTGTCGGCTCCCGGAGCGGCCATGTGGGTGCGGACGAAGTCCATCGAGGCATCGTGGCCGGCGGTGAAGTCCGGGTGCAGCATGGCGGTGAGTTCGGCGTGCGTCCGGTCGAAGTACGTGGTCGCGTACGCGTCGTCCGCACCCGGCCGGGCGGCGGAGGCGATCTGCGGGTACCAGTGATAGCCGGCGAACACCTCGTCCGCGCCCTGGCCGCACAGCACCACCTTGACCTCTTTGGACACCTGTTCCGACAGCATGTGGAAGGCCACGGCGTCGTGGCTGACCATCGGCTCGCTCATGGCGCCGATCGCGGCTTCCAGCGCGGACGGGAGCCGGTCGGACGGGATCATGAACTGGTGGTGGTCGGTCGCGAACCGGCGGGCGACCAGGTCCGAGTACCGGAACTCGTCGCCGTCCTCACCGTGCTCCGCCTCGAAGCCCATCGCGAAGGTCGCGAGATCGGCCTGCCCCTGCTCTGCGAGCAGCGCCACGATCAGGCTGGAGTCCAGGCCGCCCGAGAGCAGCACGCCCACGGGGACGTCGGCGACCGTGCGCCGCCTCACCGCCGTGCGCAGCGCGTCGTGCACGGCCTCCTGCCAGAGCACCGGGTCCTCGCCGAGCTCGGAGTGCCGGGTGTACGACGGCTGCCAATAGCAGTGGTCCCGGTGGGTACCGTCGCCCTCGATGACCCGGACGGTGGCCGGCGGGATCTTCCGGACGCCGGCCAGTACGGTGCGGGGCGCCGGGACCGTGCCGTGCCAGCTCAGGTACTGGTGGAGCGCGACCGGGTCGAGGGAGGTGTCGACTCCCCCGCCCGCCAGCAGGGCGGGCAGGGAGGAGGCGAAGCGGAGGCGGTCCCTGTCCCGGGCGACGTACAGGGGCTTGATGCCCAACCGGTCACGGGCCAGTACGACGCGGCCCGTGTGGTGCTCGACCACGGCGAAGGCGAACATGCCGACGAGGGACTCGACGCACTCCCAGCCCCACTCGGCGTACGCCTTGACGACCACCTCGGTGTCGGAGCCTGAGAAGAAGCGGTGCCCCAGCCCTTCCAGGCGGCCACGCAGCTCGCGGTAGTTGTAGATGCAACCGTTGAAGACCGCGGTGAGACCCAGCTGTGCGTCGGTCATGGGCTGAGCACCGCGCTCGGACAGATCGATGATCTTCAAGCGCCGATGCCCCAGGGCCACCGAGCCCTGCGACCACGCCCCTCTGCCGTCGGGTCCCCGCGGCTCCAGCGCGTCAGTCATGCGTTCGACCGCCGCGAGGTCCGGTCTACCGCCGTCGAAGCGCACCTCGCCGCTCAAGCCGCACACGGGGCACCCACCACGGGCAGGGCGCCTCGGGGGCGCCACCTCCTGGGGACCTCACTCTCGGTGGAGGACCTGTTCACGTACGTCATCACTACACTCCTGTGCCAATTCGGCCGACGATGGGGGGCCGACCCGAACGGGCGATCGACATATCGACATAGGGGCACCTGCCCGTCCGAGCGCGCCTTAAGCGGTCGCTCTCCCTCGGCGCTCCGGTCCGTACGCGTCAGCCCTCGACCCCCGTGGACGTGTGGGCGGCGCCCACGGGCTTGGATTCGGGCGAGCCCCGCTGTCGGCGTGTCCGGCGATGGCCTGCCCGACCAGGAGCAGCAGGAAGGCCGTCCCGAAGGCCAGGGTGAGGCGGCTGTTGTCCCGCCAGAAGCCGCTCCGCCGCGGCTTCTCGTCCGTGTCGGCTCTCATCGGTACATCGCCCGAACAGCGTGTCGCCGTCGAGGCGCAGCATGGCTCGGCGTCCGTACGGTCCGGTCGTGCGGACCGCCCCCGCCGTCGGCAGGTCCTCGGCACCCCTCGCCTCTGCGCACGCCTTCTTCTCGTCCTGCTCCAGCTGCCCGAGCGTCTCGGGTGCCAGTAGGCGGCAAACCGCCTCGTGGTCCCCGGAGGCCAGGGCGCGCTCGAACCGTTCGCCGGCGGCCCGTGGCCCCGTCCACCCGTGCCGTGGGCGCCCCGCACCCGCCGGCGAGCACACCGACGGCGCCTGCACACAGGACGGCTCGCCCGCGGCTCTCGCCATCGCGGAACCCACCGGCGAACCCGCTCCCGGCAGCAGGATCGGCTTCAAGCGACTTCTCCTCACGGAGGGCACCACGGCAACGGCATTCCCTACGTATGCCCCGCGCGTGCTCGCGAATCCGACCCGTTCCCCGTGGACCACCCGACCAGCCCCCCGCCGCAGGGGGCGTGCGGCCTGCGTCGCCAGGCCGGGCCGCCGCGAGCCGGCAGTGCCTCCGGGGACGGGAAGGGGGCCCGGCGCCTAGAGTGGAAAGTCCCTGGCAGCCGCCGATCCGAGCCGGAGTGCACGCATGGGCCAGCCTCCGCCCACCGGAGCCCGCCGGTCTCCCCCGGCGCCCTCCGCCGACCGCGCCGAACACGCCGATGCGCTGTTCGGCCTGGAGGACCTGCGAACGGGGCCCGCCCGTGCCGGCTCGTCGCGGCCCGGGCCCCTCATCGGACCCTCGTTCCGTGACTCGCCCGCCGCCCGCCGGTTGCTCTGCGTACGCGAGATCCACGCCGAGCCCGCAGCCGCGGCCTCGCCACGCGGACGGCAGATCCTGGCGCGCTTCCCCGACGCCCGGGTCATCGATGTGGACTCGCACTGGCGCATCCCGGAACTCCACGGCAACGAGGGCAACCTCGAACGCTGGGTCCGCATCAAGAGCGAGGTCCTCGTCCTGGGCGAGAAGAAGACGCTCGCCACGCGGCCGAACGGGAGGTCGGCCGACTGGATCGCCCCGGGTTCGGCGAACGGCTGCGCGATGGCGTGCGCCTACTGTTACGTTCCGCGCCGCAAGGGCTACGCCAATCCGATCACCGTGTTCACCAACATCGAGCAGATCATCGCCCACCTCGGCCGACACGTCGTGCGGCAGGGGCGCAAGCGGGAGCCGAACCAGTGCGATCCGACCGCCTGGGTCTATGACATCGGTGAGAACAACGACTGCTCGGTGGACGCCCTCATCAGCGAGAACACGGCGGACCTGGTGCAGGCGTTCTCGCGCTGGCCCACGGCCAAGGCCTCCTTCGCCACGAAGTTCGTCAACCCCGACCTCCTCCTGCTCGACCCGCGCGGCCGCACCCGGGTGCGCTTCTCGGTGATGCCCCCGCAGGACTCCCGGCTGCTGGACATCCGAACCAGTCCCGTGGAGGAGCGCATCGCGGCGGCCGCGGACTTCCTGGACGCGGGGTACGAGGTGCACTTCAACCTCTCACCCGTGGTCATCAGGCCCGGCTGGGAACAGGACTGGACGCAACTGCTGCGGCACATGGACGACGTCCTGCCCCGTGCCGTGAAGGAGCAGGCCGCGGCGGAGGTCATCATGCTGACGCACAACGAGGACCTGCACGAGCTGAACCTCGCCTGGCACCCACGGGCCGAGGACATGCTGTGGCGCCCCGATCTGCAGCAGGCCAAACGCTCCGAGAACGGCAGCTGGAACGTCCGCTACCGCAACCGCGACAAGGCCGAAGCCGTCGACACCCTCCGCCGCCTGGTGGCGTCGTACGCTCCCTGGTTGCGGATCCGCTACGCCTTCTGAGACCCCGCCGTTGACCCACGTCAGGTTGGCGGTCAGGGCTGCAGCCGTGTCGTGCCCCATCGCGTCGAACAGCGACAGGTGCACCACCGGGCTCTGCGCTGCGCACGTTTGAAAGCGCGAGACGCGTGAAGAAGCGACTTGACACTGGCCTCATCTCGCGAAGTAGGAGACGCATCATGGGCATCATTGCTTGGATCCTCATCGGCCTGCTTGCCGGCTTCATCGCGAAGGCGCTGATGCCGGGCAAGGACCCGGGCGGCATCATCATCACCATGCTCATCGGCATCGCGGGCGGCCTGCTCGGCGGGTGGCTCGGCAAGGTCATCTTCGGCGTCGACTCCATCGACGGCTTCTTCGACCTCTCCACCTGGATCGCCGCCATCATCGGCTCCGTCATCCTCCTGGCCCTCTACCGCCTGGTCATCGGAAACCGACACTCCCACCGGCATGCCTGACCGCGGCTGACGGGCCACACGGACCACGGCGGACGGAGTGTGCCGTGCCGGTCCAGTGACGTGACTCCACGGCCTCACGGAAGTACGCGATCCCGGTCCCCACGCGGTCTACCGGATTCGGAACGAGCGCACCAACGAGATCCAGGTCATCACGCAGGAGCAGATCGAGCAGGAGGCGGACGGCGCCTCCCCGCTCTGAGCCCATGGGGCCGCCCGCCTCGCTCGCGCGGGCCAGGCGGGCGCCCGTACGGGTCAGGCCTTCTCGAATTCCAGGGCCTGCGCCAGACCGTCTTCCAGCTCGCGCACATCGCTCCCGTGCGCGGCAATGACCGCGTAACGCCAGGAGTGGCGGTCCGGCGGTGCGTCCGCGTAGAGCACCACTCCCTCGCCGCGCTGCGGGTCGAAGGCGACACCGCGTGCGCGCAGCCGCTCAAGGGCCTCATCGAAGCCGACGGACCGCCGGGTCCGCTTCTTCGAGACCGCCCATGCCGGACGGGCGAGGCCGGCCGCCGCTGTCAGCCGGGTGACCATGGTGTACGGCGTGGTGGTTGCGGTACGGCGGACGTTGCTCTCGCTGGCGTACGTGACGCCGTCCGTGCTGATGAGAGCGTCCAATCCGAAGGGGCCGAGGTACCCGTGCCCGGCCAGGTGGCGGCCCAGCCTTGTTCCCCACTCCTCCAGTTCGGCTGCGGCATGCGCACAGGACGGCGGTAGTGGGGAGACGTACCCCGTGAAGGAGCCCTGCTCCGTTCGCATCGCACCGCTGAACAGGGCGCGCGTTCCGGAAACGGTGTTCTCCATCTGGATGCTGACCGACTCGGCCACCGGTACGCGCTCCTCGACCACCCACGTGCCTTGTGGGCCGCCGACGGCGTCCAGCGCCAGGGCTGCGCCCCGTACGTCCTTCCGCGAGAGGAAGCGCAGACCGTGTCCCCCTGCGGAACGGTCGGGCTTGACCACCACCCGCTCGTGCCGCTTGAGCAGCTGCCGCACCACCTCCTCCACTTCCGGGCGACGGCACACCCGTCCCTCCGGCAGGCGCATGCCCACCTGCCCGGCGGCTTGACGGAAGCCCGCCTTCGTGTTCAGGAGCATGGTCGTCGGCAGGGCGGCGACAGCCTCGTCAACCGTGGCGTAGGGGTGCACCGTCACCCCGAGATCCCGTGCGAACGCCAGGGCGGACGCGTCCTGGGCCGTGGGCAGCAGGGCCGTCCCCGGCTGACCCGCGTGGGCCCGTACCCGCCCGAGGAGCCCGGCCCGGCGGACCGCTTGTGCCAGCGGTACGGCGCCGCACGGCGGCACCTCGATGACCGTTGCCTGCTCGCTCGGCACCCCCGTCAGCTCGCTCACATATCGACGGAACTCCCCGCTCAGCGGTCCGGGAGTCACCAGTACGTCGCCGGCCCGCAACAGCCATGCCTTGCGGGGCGCCTGCTGCGCCCACTGGGCCAGAACGTGGGACTCTTCAAGATCGACTGCCAAGTCCGAAAGAAAGTTGGCAAAAACCACCAGGGGACCCACGTCCGGCTCGCTCACCACTGTTCCTCCCGAGGGGCTGCGTACGTCCGGTTCTCCTGCCCCCAGGATGCTCCTGCCGAGCGGACGCCCGCAGACCGAGGGGCAGACGGCGTGACGCAAACGCGCGTGCGCGGGCGCCTGCCCGGGCGTGGGCCCGCCAGCGCGAGAAGGCGGCGGCAGGCCTCTGACTCCGGGGCCGCGGCGCCCCGTACCCTCCACCTGGGAACCGGCATCGCCGCCGGCCCCGCACGGGAACCGCCGCTCACGACGCCCCGTCGGGCTCCCGGTCGGACTGTGGCCACACGTACGGCAGGTCGTCCGGTACACCGGGGAAGCGCTCCCGGTAGAAGGCCGGGTCCTTGCGCACCAGCGCGGACTGGTGGCTGCGATGGAAGTCCGGTGCGCCCAGCCACGGTGGCAGGTCCCCGTCGGCAGCCAGCTGTTCCTGCGTCCGCGGACCTCCCCCCGGCCGCCACGTCCCGAAGTCCTGGACGAGGGTGGCGGCGCAGGTATCGGCCCGTTCCGCGGCGGTCCACACCCCGCAGACCTCCAACCCGTACCGGACGAGGGCCTCCTCGTACCCCGCCCACATCCGCACCGCCGGGTGCCTGCGCCAGCCGTAGCCCGGGACGATCAGGCCGCGCAGCACCTGCACGGCCTCGACCCGCTGCTTGCCGAGCCTTCGCACGTCCAGCGCGGCTGCGGAAGCGGCGAACGACGGGAACGGAAGGAACGTCTGCATGGGGCGGGTCTCCCTCCGGGACGGTGATGCGCGCGGTACCCGAGCCGAGTGCCCGCGACCACCCGGTGCCTTCCATCATGCGCGGGGAGGCACCGGCCAGGGCCTGACGGAGGGCACGCGCGCCCACGCGCGGCCACGAGCGGCCTAACGCACCTCTACGTATCGCGTGGGGCAGCTTTCGTTGCCGCCCCGGGCGCGGCAACGAACGGCGCGGCCCGTCCCTGCGAGTCGCACGCCCGGTCCGGACCGTGCGAGATGCGGCGTGATCGGGGTACGCGCACCATGACCGTGACACCACCACACCGCCGATGAAGGGTTTCGTCATGCCGCAAGGATCCAGCCCCAAGCGCGAGCGCCAGTACGAGCACATCAAGGAGTCGGGTGAGAAGCGCGGCATGTCGCAGGACCGTGCGAAGGAGATGGCCTCCCGCACGGTGAACAAGGAACGCGCCCGGTCGGGGGAGAGCAAGACGGCGAGCCGCAGCTCCACCCAGGGCAAGTCCGCCTCGCAACGCGGCGGCGAGAAGTCCCGTGGCGGCGCCAGCTCGTCCGAACGCACCAGGGACGAGCTGTACCAGGAGGCGAAGAAGCGCGGCGTCGAGGGCCGCTCGACGATGACCAAGCAGCAGCTCATGAGCGCCCTCAGCCACTGACCGCGGGGTGGGGAGGCGGCCTCCTGCCGTGGGCCGCCTCCCCCGCGCCCGGGGCCTGCCGCGCGCCGCGCCGCGCCGCCGCACCCACCCCAGCCGCACCCATACCGTTTCGGCAGGAGGAGGAGCCCCCCGTGGCCGTCCGTCATCAGCTCATCCGACGTCCCCCTCGCGCTGTGTGGGCCGTACTCGCCGATCCGACCCTCTACGGGGAATGGGTAGCGGGCCCGTCCGAGTCCACGCCGCTCGACGCCACCTGGCCCGAACCGGGTTCCCGCCTGCGCTACACGGTCCCGCTGGGCCCCTGGTCCGCCGAGGGCGTGACGACCGTCCGTCACCGGGAGACCGGCAAGGAGCTGGAGCTGGAGGCGTCGTTCAAGCCCCTCGGCACGGCGAGGATCTTTCTCCAGCTCAGGCCGTGGGGCGAGGAGACGCTCATCGTCTGCGACGAACACCCCCTGCGCGGCCTCGGGGGCACCCTCCACAACCCCGGGATCGAGGTGCTGCTCCAGCTGCGGCACCGGGGCATGCTGGCCCGTCTGGCCAAGGTCGTGGAACGGCAGCCCGACGAGGTGCACCGGCGTGCCTGACGCGGTGGTGATCGGGGCCGGGCCGAACGGACTGGTGGCCGCGAACCTGCTGGTTGACGCCGGGTGGAGCGTGGAGGTCCTGGAGGCGCAGGAGGAGCCCGGAGGGGCCGTACGCAGTGACCGCGGGGTGCACCCGGACTACGTCTCGGACCTCTTCAGCGCCTTCTACCCGCTCGCCGCCGCCTCCCCCGTTCTGGCCCGACTCGACCTCGCCGCCGAAGGCCTGCGCTGGAGCCGCGCCCCGCGGGTGCTGGCCCACCCCCTGCTGGACGGCCGGTGCGCGGTCCTCGAACGCCGCGTGCAGGACACCGCCGCCGGGCTCGCGCAGTTCGGGGCGGGTGACGGCGAATCCTGGGAGAACATGTACCGGACGTGGAGCCGGGTCGGGCCGGACCTCGTACGGGCTCTGTTCACGCCCTTCCCCCCGGTCCGCGCCGGCCTCCGGCTGGCCGCGAAGCTCCGCGCCTCCGGGGGTCTGCGGCTGGCCCGGAACCTGGCCCTGCCCGTGCGCCGCCTGGGTGAGGAGGAGTTCGCCGGCGAGGGCGGCCGGCTCCTGCTGGCAGGCAATGCCCTGCACGCCGACCTGGCCCCCGAGGCGGCGGGCAGCGGCGGCTTCGGCTGGCTGATGTCGATGCTCGGCCAGAGCCACGGCTTCCCGGTGCCCGTCGGCGGGGCCGGCGCCTTCACGGCGGCGCTCGTGAGCCGTCTGCGGCGCCGCGGCGGAGTCCTGCGCTGCGGGGAGCGGGTCTCGTCCGTCGTCGTACGCGGTAACACGGCCGTGGGGGTCAGGACCGCGGGCGGGGAGACGATCGACGCGCGCCGGGCCGTACTGGCCGACACGTCGGCGCCGGCCCTGTACCGGGACCTGGTAGGCGAGGAACACCTTCCCTCCCGCCTCCTGCGGGACCTCGAACGCTTCCAGTGGGACTTCGCGACCTTCAAGGTCGACTGGGCGCTGACCGGCCCGGTGCCGTGGACGGCTCCGGGAGCGGCCGGCGCCGGTACCGTCCACGTCGCCGACGGCATGGACGGCCTCACCCGGTTCGCCGCGCAGATCGCCACGGGACACGTGCCCGACGAGCCGTTCGCCCTCTTCGGCCAGATGACCACCGCGGATCCGAGCCGCTCGCCCGCCGGGACGGAATCGGCCTGGGCCTACACCCACCTCCCGCAGCACATCAGCTCCGACGCGGGCCCGGACCACATCACCGGCAGGTGGGACACCCGCGAACAGGAAGCCATGGCCGACCGCATCGAAGCGCAGGTGGAACGATTCGCACCCGGCTTCCGTGCCCTGATCGGCGCACGCCGCATCCTGGCCCCCACCACCCTCCAGGCCATGGACGAGAACCTCCACCGCGGCGCCGTCAACAACGGCACCACCGCCCTGCACCAACAGCTGATCTTCCGTCCCACCCCGGGCACCGGCCGCCCCGAGACCCCGGTCAAGAACCTCTACCTCGCCTCCGCCGCCGCTCATCCCGGAGGCGGGGTCCACGGCGCACCCGGCGCGAACGCCGCCCGGGCCGCATTGCGCCCCCGCGCACTGCGCGCCCCCTTCCACCGCGCCCAACGCATCTGACGGGCCGCAGAGCCCGCTGGACGATGCGGTCCGGGCCGCCGAATCCGCGAGCGCGGCCGCCACCGCGGCACCGCACGCTGACCGCCCGATGCGCCTAGGCTTGAAGGGGTACCACCGGACACAGGCGCCACTGATCCCCGTAGCCGGAAGGCAGGCAGGCCACATCATGGCTAAGCAGCCGAAGTCGTCCCATCCCAAGCACGGCGAAGGCCCGAGCCCGCACAAGGGCACCGAACAGCACGGCTGGTCTCCCGACGTGGACGAGACCCGTCAGCAGGACAACCCGAGCGCCCATCGTTCCTTCCACCCCGACCAGTACGCCCCCGCCAAGGGCCCAGGCCGCAAGGTCTCCAAGGAGGAAGCCGGAAATCCGCACGGCAGGCCCACGAAGAGCATGGGCCGCCGCGGCGAGGACCAGAGCAAGGCCGGCAGCGACGAGGACGGCATGCACGACACGGGCCCCAGGGGCCGCTCCCAACGCCCCAGCGGGACCAAGGACGCATCCGCCTACACCGGCGTCGACCCGCAGGATCCGCCGGGAACCCGCAGCGCCGGCTGACCCTGAGGCCCCCTGGCCCAGGCGCGGGCCCAGGCCCTCAGGGCGCTCAGGCCCTTAGTGCTTGATCGTCATCTCCGCGCATCGGGTGACGACGGACGCGAGAGTCTGCCCGTCGGCGCGCAGCCGGCGCTGTACGCGGGCGCCGTTCCCTCGTTCGTGCAAGTGGGCAATGCCTTCCCGGACCCGCTCGTCGTCGCCGTGATCCCGCAGCGCCTCGCGCACGTGCTGGTACAGCGCCTCGACGGCGTGTTCGGCGGACGTCTCCCGCATGCTCACGGGGTGCAGCAGGGGCCCCTCCAGGCCCGAGCGGCCGGCCCGCCAGGAGGCCAGCCGCAGCAGACTCGTACCGACGCGGGCCGGAGGCTGGCCGTCCTGCCAGGCGCGTGCCGCGGTCTCGACCAGGCCGCGTACGAGGGCGGCGAGCAGGACGGGCGTGGAACCGTCCAGACAGACGTCGGCGACCCGGACCTCCACGGTGGGGTAGACGGCCGACAGCCGGGCGTCGAAGTAGATCATGCCCTCGTCGCGCAGCACCCCGGTGTCGATCATCGTGCGGACCTGCTCGTGGTAGCGGTCGGCGGAGCCGAAGACGTCGACCGGGCCGGCGGAGGGCCACCGGTTCCACACCCGGCTGCGGTAGCTTCCGTACCCGCTGTCCTCGCCCTGCCAGAATGGCGAGTTCGCGCTCATCGCCACCAGGACGGCCAGCCAGGGCCTGATGCGGTCCAGGACCGCGACGCCCTCCTCGTCCGAGGCGACCGACACGTGGACGTGGCAGCCGCACGTCAGCTGCTCCTGCGCCGTCAGCCCGAACTGCTCGCCCAGCCACCGGTAGCGCTTGCCGACGTTCAGCGAAGGCCGCACGGACAGCGGCGACGTCGCGACCGCCGCCACCACGGCGCCGGCACTCGCCGCGTGGCGGGCTGCCTCGCCGCGGATGCGGAAGATCTCCTCCTGGAGCTCACCCATCTCCGTGAGCGGTTTGGTGGCGAACTCGAGCTGCTCCTTCTGCAGTTCCTTCTCGAACTCGTGGTCCCCCCGGCCGCTGGTGCCGGGGCGCTGCCAGGCAAGGCGTTCCGCGGCCGCGAGAACCGCCCCCGAAACGGCGAGCGGGGCACCGCTGCGGGCATCCACGAGCAGCAGCTCTTCTTCCACTCCTACGCTTCGCATGTCGCCGCCCGTCGGTCGAACCGTCAGATGCCCGACGCCTACCCTGCCTCCCCACGACCATGCCGCAGCCCGGTCCGCCCGCGCACGCGCCGTAATGCGCCCCACGGCTCCTGCACCCAAGATGGGTGCGACACACCCTGAAGCCGCGCGAGGAGGAGGAGCGGGCGGTCACGGACGCCCCCGTGCCCGCCGACGACACCCACGCGCTCCGGTACCTGGTGGTGGTAGCCGGTGACCACTTGGTGCAACGACGAGAGCGACGGCGACCATGACGGCCCCGTCAGCCGCCAGCCGCCCATGGACACAGGCCCGATGACTCGAAACCCTCCGCCGGAACACACCTCGGACGGACACTACGTCCTCATCGACGGCAGGCGCTGGCGTGCCACCGACCCGGACCTCCCCGCGGAGGCCGCCGCCCGCCTGCGTGCTCACCTGATGGCGGCCCGGCGTGCCGTCGGCGCCGCCCTGCGCGCGCACGACGAGGGGGCGGAGCGCGACGCCAGGGGTCGCGTGCACACGGCCAAGGTGGCCCTCGGCGAACGCGGCACCCCGTGGTGGGAGCAGACCGACGCGGAACGCCGCGCACGCTGGCTGGACGGCCTGGCAGCCCTGGACGAGAACCGCGATCCGCCCTGACCGACGGGGTCCTCCCGCCCCCGACCCCCGGACGGCCGCCCGGCGCTGCGGCTACGTAGACGGCAACGTCGAGGTCGAGGAGACGTTACGTGGCGCAGTGAGGGCTGTGCGCAGCAGGTTCAGGAAGGCGGTGGCTGCGGGGCTGGAGGGACCGTCCGTCCGCCAGGCCAGGGCGAGCCGGCCGCGTAGCCGCGGCTCGGTGATCTCCAGCGTCCGCAGACCGAAGGCTGACGCCGCGCCGGCGGGCAGGGCCGGTACCACCGCCACGCCGAGACCGCGGGCGGCGAGCTGTGCAAGGAACAGCGGGGCGGCTGCCTCGAAGGCGATGCGGGGCTGGAACCCTGCCTGCGCGCACGCGCGGTCGAGCACTCCGCGGATGCCTGTGCCACGTGGCAGGCTGATCAGCGCGCGGTCGCGGAGCTCGGCCACCCTCATGCTCGTGCGGCCCGGCTCCGTGAGGGCGGGGTCGTCCGGGGCGAGGGCTGCGACCAGGGGTTGGTCGACCAGGACCTGGAGGGAGATGCCCGGTGGGGGCTCCTCGTCCGCGAGTCCGATGATGGCGATGTCGAGTTCTCCGCGATGCAGTGCGGTGAGCATCCGCTCCGAGGTGTCCTCGGTCAGGGCGATCTCGACCCGCGGGTGGTCCTCGTGGAATCCGGCCAGTACGGCGGCCAGGTCGTACGCGTGGGCTGCCGCGGCTGCGCCCGAGACGAGGCCGAGGGTGACATGGCCGCGGAGCAGCCCGGTGAACTCGTCCGCGGTCTGCCGTACCGCCTCGACGGCGCTGAGCGCGGCACGCGCGTACGGCAGTACGGCCTCGCCCACCTCTGTCAGGGTCACCGACCGGCCGGAGCGGTCGAGCAGCGGATGCCCGAGTTCCTTTTCCAGCTGCCGGACTTGGGCGCTCACCCCTGGCTGCGCCAGGTGCAGCCTGGCGGCGGCGCGGGTGAAGTTGGCTTCCTCCGCGACCGTGACGAAGTACCGCAGCTGCCGAATCTCCATAACTGCTCATTCTAGTTGCGAAACATACAAACTCTTGGACTTATGGCGCGCCTGCCGAGAGCCTTGAGGCCATGGGGAACACGACGCACCGGAGACCAGCGGCAGACGTCAGAGCCGCGATCGCGGCCGAACGCCGGGAGCTGGCGGCCATGCTAAATGGCCTGTCGGCCGAGGAGTGGGACGCACCGACGCTGTGCGGGGGATGGCGGGTGCGGGAGGTCGCGGCCCACATGACGATGGGGTTTCGGTACTCGCTCTCCAAGACGGCGTGGGAACTGATCCGAGCGCGAGGCAACCTCCACCGGATGACCGATCGCTGCGCCCGCGAGGACGCAGCCGCCCATGCGACGCGTGAACTCGCCGCACTGCTCCGTGACAACGCGGATCATCCCTGGAAGCCGCCGGTCGGCGGGATCGAGGCGGCCTTGGGTCACGACGTGATCCACGGCTTGGACATCACGGTCGCGCTGGGCCTGGACCGCCGGGTTCCCGAGGATCGCGTGCGCATCCTCCTGGAGAGCGTCAACACCAGGACCCTCAAGTTCTTCGGAGCCGACCTGGGCGGCATCGAACTCCGCGCCGACGACCTCGACTGGTCCTTCGGTACCGGAACGCCGCTGTCCGGCGCCGCACAGGACCTCCTCCTGCTCGCATACGGCCGACGGCTCCCCCCAGGGCACCTCCGAGGCGCACCACGCGATCGCTTCCTCACCGCGCCGGCGTGACGGCGGCAATCCCCGGACGGGCAGTTCCGGAACAACTCCCACGAGCCTTCCGGCACGAGAGCCGGGCCCGGGCCGCCGGCCGGCAGCTCGCGTAGCCTCAGGGTGCTTCCACGACCTCTCATCCGGACGGCCTATCACCTGTGAGCACACCCATCGGCACCGAGCACTCGACGGAACGGTCACAGGACCCGTGGACGGTCGTCAACCAGCCCGGCACCCCGTCCCCGAGCCGCCGTGTCGTTCCTCAGGGGCTCGTCGACCTGCGGGGCCGGGCCAGCCGGGACATCAAGCTGTCCTACCCGTCCAACGCGGCGGTCGTCGTCGCCGGACTTCCCGGCAGCGGGAAGAGCACCTTGCTGCGCGCATGGTCGCCTGCCGCTACCGTCGTCGATCCTCGCGCCACTCGCACCGCCTACGAGGCGCGGATGCCCGACTGGCTTCCCTACGGGGTGTACCGGCCGTGGGCACGGCTGAGCCACATGCACTGGATACGTTCCGAAATGCGACTCAGCCGCCCCCTGCTCATACACGACTGCGGTAGCAGGCCGTGGATGCGCCGATGGCTCGCGCACACGGCCCACCGATCCCGGCGCCCCCTGCACATGGTGGTGCTCGACGTCGGTCCCCACGAGGCACTGTCCGGTCAACACGCCCGTCGCCGACTGGCCTCGCGGCGCGTGTTCGGAGTCCACCAGCGGGGACTTTCGAAGCTGCTGGCGTGCATCGCGCACGACGGCCTGCCCACGACCACGGGCATCAGCTCCATGGTCCTGCTCGACCGCAGTCTGCGAGACCGGGGCGCGGCATCGGTGCAGTTCGGCCACCGCCCGGGTTGTTGAACCCCCGGCCGGGGGGCGTCCCCCGGCGGCGCTGGGTGGATTCGCCCGCCTCCACCCACTGCCGTCTGCCCCCACGCGGGCGTTGGCACCTTGTCCTGACCCCGCCCGTGCTCAGTCACCGGGGCGACCGGGGCAACCGGGGGCGCAGTCCGTCCAGGGTGAGGTCGAGAAGGCGTTCGGCCTGTTCTCGCTGCTCCGGCCTGGCCGAGGTGAGGGCGATGCCGGCGAGGGCGGCGAACATGTCGGTCGGGCTGATGTCGGACCTGATCGCGCCCGCGGCGGTACCGGCCTCCATGAGGGTGGCCAGGGCGTCCTGGATCATCTGGTGGCTGTCCGCGTAGGGGTTGGTTCCTGCGGCGAGGACGGCTCGCATGGCGTCGGCCATGCCGAGTTTGGCGGTGGCGTAGTCGATGAAGCGGCGCGTCCAGGCGCGCAGGGCCTCGTGCGGCGCCATGGCCTCCAGGAGGGCGGGGACGGAGTCGCACAGCCGGGCCACTTCGTTGCGGTACGCCGCCTCGATCAGGGCTTCCCGGGTGGGGAAGTTGCGGTAGAGCGTGCCGGTTCCCACACCCGCTTCCTTGGCGATGCGCTCGAAGTGCGCGTCCAGTCCCTCCTCGGTGAACACGCGCACGGCGGCGGCCAGGATCTTGTCCCGGTTGCGCTGTGCGTCGGCCCTCAGTGGACGTCCCGCGTCTGCGGCCATCGGCGCCTCTCCTTGCTCTCCATTTGCTAAGTGGAGGAGCCTCCACTTAGGCTGATGAAGTGGCGGCGCCTCCACTTTCACTGTAGGGCACGCGCGCGGCCTGCCCTGCTCCCCTCCCTCCATTTCTCCTCCGAAGGGACTCCCCGTCATGTCGGGAATCAAAGGCAAGGTCGTGGCGATCACGGGCGCCAGCAGCGGCATCGGCGAGGCGGCCGCCCTGCTGCTCGCCGAACACGGGGCGAAGGTCGTCCTCGGGGCACGCCGTCCGGAACGTCTGGAGGCCCTGGCCGCCCGCATCGAACAGGCCGGCGGCGAAGCCGCCTGGGTCCGCACGGACGTGACGCGACGTGAGGACCTCGTCGGCCTCGTCGAACTGGCGCGCGACCGCTACGGAAAGCTCGACGTCCTCGTCAGCAACGCGGGGATCGGCCTGATCTCCCCACTGGACGACCTGCGCGTCGAGGACTGGGAGGAGATGATCGACGTCAACCTCAAAGGGGTCCTCTACGGAATCGCCGCGGCCCTTCCCGTCTTCCGGGGCCAGGGCTTCGGGCACTTCGTCAACACCGTGTCCACCGCCGGTCTGCGCATCGTGCCGCTCCAGTCGGTGTACGCCGGCACGAAGAACGCCGTGCGCACCATCTCCGAGGGCCTGCGCCAAGAGGCCGGTGACAGCCTGCGCGTGACCGTGGTCTCCCCCGGAGCCGTCCGCACGGACTTCACAGAGCGCATGGACCCGGATGCGAAGGCGCAGATCGACAAGATGATGGGGTTCGCCCTTCCCCCGGAAGCGGTGGCCCGCGCCATCGCCTTCGCCATCGAGCAGCCGGACGGCGTCGATGTGGGCGACATCGTCGTACGTCCCACCGCACAGGGTTAGGCCTCAGACCGGCCGACGCCGACGCCGTGGCCATTCCTCCACCGGAAGGAAATGGCCGGCGTCCTGTGCCCAGCAGTCGACCAGAGCTCTCGTCGCGCTCCGCGCCCAGTTCCTCGGCGGCGGCGCCGGCGTGTCGTTCACGCGGACACGGGCGGCCGCTCCTGGCTGACTGCGTCGATCAGCAGCTTCGCGGCCGCCCCACGCACACCGGTGTGCGTCTCGCGCCAACTCCACCAAAGCGGCGCCCCGGCCCTTCTACGGCGTTACGCCGCCGTCCGCTCCACGTTCTTCTCCACGTCCCGGACGCCGCGCGAGAGGCGCTCGGCGATCGCCGCGACCAGCGCGCGCGGTCGACGGGGCGCCAGGTGGGCGTTCACCGCGTTGCTCAGGCCCGGTGTGATGTAGGCGCGGTCGGCGTCGAGGGCACGCAGGGCGGACCGGACCACCGGCTCGGGCATGCTGAACGCCCCGGTGACGGCGGCCTTCCGGGTCCCGATGACGTCGAAGAACCCGGTCTCCACCGGCCCCGGGCAGAGGGCGAGCACGCGGATGCCGCGCCGTCGGTACTCCTGGCGGAGCGCGAGGCTGAAGTCGAGCACGAAGGTCTTGGAGGCGCCGTAGACGGCGAAGTACGGCGTCGGCTGGAAGGCGGCGGTGGAGGCCACATTGATCACCGCGCCCCGGCCGCGCGCGAGCATGCCGGGCAGCAGCTCATGGGTGAGGTCGACGAGCGAGACGACGTTGACCATCAACTGGTCGTGGTCGCGCCGCCCGTCGATCTCCTCGAACCGGCCGCAGGTGCCGAATCCGGCGTTGTTGACCAACACGTCCACGGTCAGGCCGCGGTCGGAGAGCTCGACGCCGATGCGGCGGGCGGCGACCGGCTCGGCGAGGTCCTGGACCAGGACGTGGGCGTTCACCCCGTGGGCCTCGCCGAGCCGGTCGGCGAGGGCGGCCAGGCGGTCGGCCGAACGGGCGACCAGGACGAGGTCGTGGCCGCGCGCGGCGAGCTGCGCGGCGAATTCCGCACCGAGGCCGGAGGATGCGCCGGTGATCAGAGCAGTGGTGCGCACAGTGGTTCTCCTTGTGTCGTGGGCCAGACCGAACCGACGGCCCATCATCTGTGACAAGAGAGTATCGGATACTTACTTAACTGCAACAGCATTGTGTCAGTTATAGAGGGACCCGCGCCCCCGCTGTAACGTCTCCGTGTACGACAGGGCTGGAGGTACGACATGAGCAAGACGGCTGGCCGCCCGCTGCGGGCCGACGCCGAACGCAGCGTCCGCGCGATCCTGGCGGCCGCGGAGCACGTCCTGGCCGAGAATCCGGCCGCGTCCATGGAGCAGGTCGCGGAGGCGGCCGGAGTCACCCGGACCACCGTCCACCGGCGGTTCGCCAACCGGCAGGCCTTGGTCGACGCCTTGGCCGCCGAGGGTGCCTTGAAACTCGCGGAGGCCATCGAGGACGGCCACCCCGAGACGGCCCCACCGCTGGTCGCGCTGCACCGCGCCACCGCCAACGTGCTGCGGGTCAAGGGCGCCTGGGGCTTCGCCCTCGGGCCGGCCGTGGCCCAGAGCGAGCAGGCCGCGCGGACACACGAGGAGATCGCACACCGCTGCACCGAACTGCTCCGCCGGATCCAGGCCGAGGGCGTGATCGCCCCCGACGCCGACCTGGAGTGGGTGCGCCGCGTCTTCTACGCCCTCATCAGCGAAGCTCTGCACGGCGGGGACGATGCCACCGATGGCGCTCGCGCCCCCGGCGCCGACCCCGACCCCGACGCGCTCGCGACCCGTATCGTCGACACCCTCCTCCACGGCGTCGGCCCCCGCCCGTCCTGACCGGCCGGCCGTCCCTGCTCTCAGCTTCCTGCGACGCACCGGGGTTCGGCTCGGGGTTTTGGAGCGCGGGCCGGGACCAGGGCGCGTCGGTGTCCCGGACTCCGGGCGCAGCCCGAGCTCGTGGAGCCGGTTGACCGCCATCATGGCGGTCAGAATCGCATTCGGGTTGTCGCCGCCGACCCCCGGCTCAGCGGTGCGTTCCGCGTAGCGGCTGGTGAAGGCGCTCGGCCGAACCTGCCTGCTCTCCCTGGTCAGCCCGAGTGCCGCCTCCTGCAGGACGGTGGCCTGCTCCAGCAGCCCGTCCGGTTCAGCGGGGCGCGTCGGGTTCGTCGAAGCGGAGTACGGTGTCGACCTCCCGGCGCAGGGCGTGCGCCGTGGGCGGTGGAGCGTAGGAGAGGCGGAACAGGAGCAGTTCGGTCTCGTCCGGGTGGTGCGGGACAAGGGCGGAGAGGCGCTTGCGCAGGGCGTGCAGGGTGGCCGTCTCCGCCGCGTCGAATCCGGTGCCGTCGCCGCGCTCGGCGCGGGCGAAGAGGTAGAGCAGTACGGTGACCGGCTGGAATCCGAGGCCCAGGGACGTCGCGGTGAGCCAGAGCCGTTGCAGGGCCCTGCCTCCGGCGAAGTGGGCATGGGCGCCGGTCCCGGGGAGGGTGAGGCAGCCGATCGCCGAGGAGGCGGCGACGCTGTTGCGAGCGCCCTCCTCGAAGGCCCGGCCGCCGCCCACCTGCCGGACGAAGGAGAGGTGGGGCCAGTGACGGGCGAGGGACAGGCCCGCCAGGTCGGCGCCGTCCGCTTCGAGGGTGGCGATGTCGATGCCGTCGCGGGTCTTCTGCACCTCCTCGGGGGTCCAGCGCAGTTCGCTCATCATTTCCTGGTGCAGGCGCGGGGACAGCATGCGCAGCCGGTCGCCGGCGCCCAGGATGCGCCCCGCCTCCTCCAGCTCCGGGCGGTCGGTGATCAGGTGCAGGCGCGCGCCGCTGTCGGCCGCGCAGCGCACGAGGGTCTGCCGGTGGGATGCGTCCAGGGGGCGGGCCGGGCCGGGCCGGCGGTTGGTGGTTCGCCGATCGATCCAGTCGACGAGTGCGGGCCGTGGTGTGTTCGGGGCCCTGGAGAACGTGAGTTCGCACACGAGCCCGGGGTCGGCCGGGTCGGGGAAGGGGCGAACGTGGCAGGCCCAGCCCGCGGCCCGGGCTGCGAGGTCGATGTTCTCGACGGCTGCTCCGGTCGCGAGCTCCGTGGCGGTCCCCCGGAAGTCGAGCAGCGTCGGCGGCTGCGTGTCGTCGGTGCGGCAGTACAGCACCGGGCCCCGGGCGACGAACCTCCAGGGCTGTACGTTCCCGCCGGAGGGGGCCCGGGTTCCGTACGCCACCAGACGGCGGATGCCTTCCTCACCCAGGACCTCGCCGGGGCCGGGCAGGACGAGCGGGACGGTACGGGGGGTCTCCGCGGAGCCCGCCGCCGGGCGTCCCGAGAGCGGCACCGGGGGCATCGGGCGGGGCTGTGTCCAGTCGCGTACGAGCTCCGCCAGGTCGACGAAGAAGCGCCCCGAGCCGGTGAACTGCCCGAGCAGGACCCGGCGGGCCGTGTCGGTGATGACGGCGGCGCCCAGGGCCACCCCCGAGGCGAGCTGGGGCCACGAGGAGAGGGTGTGCCCGATCTCTATCAGCGAGGGGGCCATGCGTTCCGAGAGGTTCTCGGGGCCGAGGATCCGCAGGACGTGGGGCACCTTTTCGCGGACCGGCAGCCCCTTGAGGTCGGCTGCGGCCACGCCGTCGAGCAGCCCGTGCAGCACGGGCCGGTCCGGTTCGAGGTCGAAGCGCTCCACGTCCAGCATGCCGCGCTCATTGGTCTCCATGAGCACCGCGATTCCGTGCGCCCGGGCGCGCTCACGCGCGAAGACCTTGATGTAGAGGTCGTCGCACTCCTCGATGAACAGGTCGGCGCGGCCGTCGCCCGTGAGGAACGCGTCGACGTTGTCCTCGCTCAGGCCTTCGGGCCATAGGGCGATGTCGAGGTAGGGGTCGATCTCGTACATCTGCCGTGCGGCGAGGACCACTTTGGGCAGGCCGATGTCGGTGACCGAGGCGCGCAGCCGGTTCAGGTTCGAGAGGGAGAGCCGGTCGAAGTCCGCGAGCCGGAAACGGCTGCCGACGCCTTCCTGGGCGAGGGTGAACGCGCTGGCGGCGCCCACGGAGAGGCCGGCCACGGCGATCGTCCTGCCGGTGAGGTCGGCCTGCTCCGCCGCTGTGATCTTGTACTGGTTGCGGGACTGGCGCAGCTCGCGGTACTCCCGCTCCGGCAGCACGTGCGCGAGCCGTCCTGACCACGGGTACCAGACCCATGTCCCGTACTCCAGGGGCGACTGCCCGTCGAGATGCCCTTCCACCGCCGTCGCGAGTTCCTCGGCGCTCGGACGCCAGGCCGGGCGGCGGGTGGTGAGCAGCTCCGCCACCTGGTCGGTGAGGGTGTCCCGCACCGGCGTCGCCTCACCGCGGGCGAGTATCCCGGTCAGCTCGGCCCGTTGGCCGGGGTCGCCCGCGGCGAACAGCCGGGGACGCCAGGGACCCGCGTCGTCGGCCGCCTGGGCGGCGGAGTGGATGTGCGCTTCCAGACTCATCGTGCACCTTCGGCAAGTCGTGGTCGGGGTGGAGACGAAACGCTTCGATCCCGTCGAGGGAGGAGTACGAGGTGATGCCGGGGAAGGGGACGTCGGTCAGGGGCAGTTCCCAATGCACCCCAAGCTGTTCGTTCGTCCCTGCGGAAGGTCAGCGGCCGTTCGTGTCGCCGCCCTCTCGACGGCTGCGGCGACGTCGGCCGAGGGCGCCGGCCAGCCCGACCAAGCCTCCGGTGAGCGCGCCGGCCACGAGGATGCGCAGCAGGTCTTCCATCAGGTACTCCCCCGTCTTGGGCTCAACGATTACGAACGGGGACACTATCGACGTGCGTGCGGCCTGGCTTGGACAAATCTCACCTCGCAGCGCACGGGACCGCCGCGGGCCACCGGGGTCTGCGGACCGTCGGCGGGGAACGGACCACCACCCGACCGGAGTCGGAGCCTCAGCCGGACGCTTCCCCTGGGGGTAAGGGGCAATCAACTCCCCCTGGTGGGCCGACACGGGCGGCAGCCGGCCGTTACGTCGGCGCCCTTCCACCCCGCCCCTGACAGAGGATCGCCGCATGCAGACCCGGTTGGCTGATGACCCGTGCAAGCGAGTGGTACGGGGGATGACCCTCGTCCTGATCGCCGTCACCGCGCTCCTCGGGGCGGTGCCCGGGGCCGCCACGGCAACGGCCCTCGCCGCCCCGCCCGTGCCGGTGCTGTCCTGGGGCCCCTGCGCCGACCCGGGGGACGGCTTCGAGTGCGCGACCGCCCGGGTACCGCTGGACTACCGCCGGCCCACCGGGCGTACGATCCCCCTCTCCGTCACCCGACGGCTGGCGGCCGACCGGGCCCACCGCACCGGCGTCCTGGTGCTGCACCCCGGCGGACCCGGCAATTCCGGTGCGGACTTCGCCCGTAACAGCTACGAGGCGCTGCCCGCCTCCCTCCGTGACGCCTTCGACGTCGTCGGGTACGACATGCGCGGAGTGGGGCGCAGCGGGCAGGTGGAGTGCTGGAACGACAAGGAGTACTCCGCCGCCGTCGACGCCGCACGCGGCGTACCCGGCCCGGGGGCCCTGCACGGTGCGATCCGGCAGGGCCTCGACTTCGCCACCGCCTGTCAGCAACGGTCCCCGGACCTCGTGCCGTTCATCGGCACCGGCTCGAACGCCAAGGACATCGACCTGCTGCGCCAAGCCCTCGGCGAGGAGAAGCTCTCCTTCTACGGCCGGTCCTTCGGCAGCTACGTCGGCACCGTCTACGCCGCGCAGTTCCCCCGGCGCGTGCGCGCCATGGTCCTGGACGGCGCCTACGATCCGCAGCACTACTCCGACGCGCCCTACGCCTACGACGCCGGGCAGTTCGTCGCCCTGGACGCGGCGGTCGGCCGGTTCCTGGACTGGTGCGCGCAGAACGCCGCCACCTGCGGATTCGGCGAAGGCCGGCCGCGGCAGGCCTTCGATCAGCTCAAGCGGGCGCTGGACGCCGACCCCGTCATCACCGCGAGCGGGCGCCCGGCCACGGGCTACACCCTCGCCTACCGGCTGATGTTCAACATCAATGCGGGCAAGGAGATCTGGCCCGAACTGGGGCAGGCCCTGCGGGCGGCCCAGGCACACCAGGCGTCGTTCCTGCTGTCCCCGCCCTCACCCGCGTCCTTCGACTTCCTCAACGTCAACATGGCCGTCGAGTGCGCCGACCGCGTCTATCCGGCCAGCCCCCTCCTCCTGGGCGCGCTGGTCAGCGCCCACGTCGCCGCCGCTCCGCTGCTGGGACCCCCCATCGGCCTCGGGCCGCCCACCTACGACCACAACCACGCGCCCACCTGCGCCCAGTGGCAGGCGGAGCGCCCGAGCCGCTTCGAGGGCTCCTACCGGGCGGCCGGATCCGCCCCGATCCTGATCCTCGGCACGACCGGGGACCCGGACACCCCGTACGAGGACGCCGTGGCGCTCGCCGGGACGCTGGACAACGGACGGCTGCTGACCTTCGCCGGTGAAGGACACACCGCCTACAACCGGAGCGCGTGTGTCAGCGCCCTGGTCACGGACTACCTCGCCACGCTGGCGCTGCCCACACGGGGCACCGTCTGTGCGGACGAGACGCCCCCGGAACCGCCCGGCCGCCGCACCGCGGGCTTCGAGGTCGACGAGACGCGCGATGTGATCCCCACCCTGCGCTGAGCCCCTGCCTCTGCCCCTGAGCGTCGGACGGTCTCCAGCCGTTCGCCGACCCGGCTCTCTGACCAGCGATAATGACCCGGACACGCCAGGCGAGAAGATCACGGGGGCACAGCGTGTGGGGGCGGAATGCGGAGCGGGACCGGATCGAGCAGTTGCTCGCCGCCGCTCGTCAGGGGACGAGCGGCGCCCTGCTGGTGCACGGTGAGGCCGGGATCGGCAAGACCGCGCTGCTCGAATACGCCGCCGGGCGGGCGGACGGCGTACGCGTGCTGCGCGTCGAGGGCATCGAATCGGAGATGGAACTGGCCTTCGGCGGCCTCCACCAGCTGTTCCTGCCCGTACTGGACCTCGTCGACGCCCTGCCGGACCCCCAGGCCGCGGCCATGCGGGCGGTCTTCGGGCTGACGGGCGACGGCGTGCGCGACCGCTTCACCGTCGGGCTCGCGGTCCTCACGCTGCTGTCGGAGGCCGCGGCCGACGGGCCCCTGCTGTGCCTGGTCGACGACGCGCAGTGGCTCGACCAGCCGTCGGTGGACATGCTGACCTTCGCCGCGCGCCGCCTACGGGCGGAGGGCGTCGTGATGCTCTTCGCGGTCCGCGACGGGGCGCCCGGCGCCGCCGTGAAGGGGCTGCCCCGGCTGCTCGTCGAAGGCCTGGACCGCGCGGCCGCCGCCGAGTTGGTGCCGGGTTTGCCGCCATACGTGACGGACCGGCTCATCGAGGAGGCGCGCGGCAATCCGCTGGCGCTGATCGAGCTGTCGACCGCGCTCACCCCGGCCCAGCGCGCCGGGCGGCTGGGCCCGTTGGCGCTCCCCGAGACGGCCGCCGGGCTGCCGAGCCGGATCCAGGACGGCTTCCTGGATCAGATCCGGCGGCTTCCCGAAGCCACCCAGGTGGTGCTGCTGGTGGCCGCCGCCGACGACACCGGGGACCTCACCGTGGTGCTGGAGGCCGCGCAGCCGCTCGGTGGCGCCGTCGAGGACCTCGAACCCGCGGAACGCTCCGGGTTCGTGCTCCTGTCCGGGGCGGTGGTGCGCTTCCGGCATCCGCTGGTGCGGTACGCCGCCTACCAGGGCGCCCCGCTCGCCCGGCGCATCGCCGCGCACCGGGCGCTGGCGCAGGCCCTGGGCGCCGCCGGCCAGGCGCACCGGCGGGCCTGGCACCTGGCCGCCGCGTCGACCGGCCCGGACGAGCGGGTCGCCGAGGAACTGGAACGGGTCGCCGAGTGGGCCGGGAGCCGGCAGGCGATGGCGTCCGCGTCAGCCGCCTACGAGCGCGCCGCCCAGCTCACCGCGGATCCACAAGTGCGAGCGCGCCGCTTGGTCTGCGCGGCGCAGAAGGCCGGCGACGCCGGACAGGACGAGCGGTGCGGCGCGCTGACCGACCAGGTGCCGCTGCCGCTGGAGGACCCGGGCGTGGCGGCGAACTTCGCGCGCGCCCGGGCGGTGGTGGAGTTGGGCTACCGCAGGCCCGAGACGTCCGCGCGGATCCTTCTCGACAGCGCGGACCTGACCGGCGCCGGCCGTCCGGACACGATGGCGTCGCTGCTGACCGACGCCGTCCACGCCGCGTTCTCCGCGGGGAACGCCACGCTGATCGGGGAGATCGCGTCCCGCGCCCCGGACCTGCCGGTACTGGCCGTGCCCGCCCGGCTGTTCGGCGGTGACGTGCCCGGCGCGCTCGGCGCGCTCGACGCGTTGCGCGCGCTCGTGGAGAGCGGCCAGGACCCTGCCGGCGGCGTCATGGACCGGCTGATGACCGGGATCTACCGCCAGCTGACGGGCGACCACGCGGCCGCGCGGGAGGCCGCCGCGGGAGCGGTGGCCCACTGCCGCGACCAGGGCATCAGCGGATGGCTGCCCACCACGCTCCACCTGCTGGCCCAGACGGAACTGGCGCTCGGCCGCCATGACGAGGCGTCCGCGCACGCCGCCGAGGGGCTCCGGCTCGCCGAGTACTACGACCTGGCCCACCGGGCCGCCCATCTGCGCGCCGCCCTGGCGATGCTGGCGGGCGTCCGGGGGCAGGAGGAGCAGGGCCGCGCCTTGGCCGGCGAAGCCCTGGAGTACACGCGACCGCGCGGGGTGGGACGGGGTACGGCGGACGCCCTGTGGGCGCTGGGCGTGCTCGAACTCGGCCTGGGCCGGGCCGAGGCGGCCCTGGAACCACTGGAGTCGGCCCTGCGCGAGACGGCCCATCCCCTGCTCTGCCTGCCTCTGCTGGCGGACCTCGTCGAGGCGGCGGGACGCGCCGGCCGCCCGGAGCGGGCGGCGCAGCCGGCACGGCTGCTCGGGGAATGGGCCGCCGCGCTGGGGCAGCCCGCCCTCTCCGCCCTGGCCCACCGCTGCCAGGCGCTGACCAGCTCCGACAGCGTGGCCGAAGAGCATTTCACGGCGGCGCTGGCCCTGCACGACGGCGGCAGCGACTACGACCGGGCCCGCACCGCGCTGCTCTACGGGGAATGGCTGCGCCGCCTGCGGCGCCAGATCGACGCCAGGGACCAACTGCGCGCCGCGCTGGAGGCCTTCGAGCGGCTCGGTGCCCAGCCCTGGGCCGGCCGCGCCCGGGCGGAGCTGGGAGCAGCGGGCGGGGAGACCGGGCTGACCGCCCGCGAGGACGGGCCGATCAGCCTGCTGAGCCCGCAGGAACGCGAGGTCGTCCGGCTGGCGGCGTCCGGTGCGAGCAACCGGGAGATCGCCGCCCAGTTGTTCCTGAGCCCCCGCACGGTCGGGCATCACCTGTACCGCGCCTTCCCCAAGCTGGGCATCAGCTCCCGCACCGAACTCGCCGCGCTGCTGGCCTCATGAGGCCGCGGCCTGCGTCGCCTGGGAGGTCTCCGGCACCGCGTAGATCATCCGGGTCTGGACGGTCCGGTAGCCGGCCCGGGCGAAGGCGGCGGCCATCGGGGCGTTGTCGGTGTCGGTGGTGGCCGTGATCAGTTCGGCGCCCGCTTCCACCTGGACCCGGGTGATCTCGGCGAGCACGTCGTCGACGTACCCCTGTCCGCGCAGCTCGGGGACGACGCCCAGGTAGCCGACGTTGCGGCTGTACGGCGTGGCGGACGGCAGGGCCAGGCCGGCCACCTGCCCGTCGGGAGTGCGGGCCAGGCGCCACCACGAGCGCTCGCCCGGGCAGCTGAGGTAGAAGTCCACCTCCTCGCGGGCGGTGGCCTCGGCTCCCAAGGCCACCAGGTTCCGGCGCGTCTCGCCGTCCAGGCTGCCCTCCGCGATCCGTCGGAAGACGTCGAGGAAGTCTTCGTCCGAGCCCTCGGTGAAGGTGAGGCGGCCGCTGGAGGCCGGGAGTCCGGCGTCGGGGGTCCACTCAAAGCGCAGCCGTTCCACCTCGGCGGTGAGCCCGGCCGCCCGTGCGGCCTCCTGCCGCCAGTCCAGGGCGGCGACGACGTCCGGATCCTCGCGCCAGCCGTTCGGAAGGGTCGCGTTGTACAGCGGGGGCTTGGTCGCGCCCTGCTCGGCGAAGGCCCGCAGGCCCGCGGTGATCAGCCCGGCAGCTACCGCCGCGCGGTCGGCGACCGAGGGATCGACGTGCAGGCAGTCCAGTGCGACCGGGTGCTCGCTCGATGCCTGTCCCCACCACAGGGCGCGGGCCACGACCCGGCCGCCGTCCTCGGCGATCCAGGTCCACTCGGGCCTGTACATGCCCTCCGCCAGTTCTTCGAGGTAGCGGTCGGCGGGAATCCAGCTGATGGGTTCGTCGACCGTCACGGCGGTGACGCGGTCGAGGTCCGTCTCGGTCGTGGAACGGAACAACATGTGTGTGCTCATTTCTGGTGCGTTGCGTAGGTGGTGATGGTCGCGCCGGTGTTGAAGACGCGGGAGTCGGTGAGGGTGAACCTCGCCGGGAGGAACGGTGCGCGGAAGAGCGGGATGCCCGAGCCGATGACGACCGGGTAGCGTTTGATGATCAGTTGGTCGATCTCTCCCAGCAGCTGGCCGGCCAGGTTCGCCCCTCCGCACAGCCAGATGCCCGTCCCGTCCTGCCGCTTGAGGTCGCGTACGAATGTCACCGGGTCCGTGGAGACGATCTCCACGTCGGGGTCGAGCGGGTCCAGGGTGCGGGAGAAGACGTACTGGTTGAGGTGCGGGTAGGGGCTGGTGACGCCGACCGCGAGACCGGGCTCGTAGGTGGCGCGGCCCATCAGGACCGTGTCGAACCCCTGGTTGGCGGCCCCTTCGATGCCCAAAGGCCCGCGGCCCTGGGCCGGGATGGTCTCGGGGTACTCGGCCAGGATCGCGGCGGCGAGGTCGCCCTCGAAGGGGAAGAAGTCGAACTGTCCGTCCGGGCCCGCGATGTAACCGTCGAGGCTGGTGCCGGCGTAGTAGGTGAGCTGACGCACACGGACCTGCTTTCGGTCGGAGAGGCGGGGGGACGTCATTGACATTAGGTAGGCCGCTGCCTGACCGGCATCAGTCATCCCGACGTAATGTGACCGGTCACCGGCCTGCCGGGCATCGGTCGGCGCGGCCGCGGGCGGCGACGGGCGATGGCCACAGAGCCCACACGGCCGGGGGCCGGCCCCGGACCGCCTTCTTCTTGGAGTCACGCATGGCACGCTCGCTCGACGGTCTCGTCTTCGTCCCCACAGCCGACCAGGCGCCCGGCCAGGTCGGCCGCCAGACCCGGTTCGAGTACCACGAGCAGGACGGCCGCGTCTGGGCCGAGTACTCCGGCGGGGACGTGGTCAAGGGACATCTGATCGGCACCCGGGCGGACGACACCATCGACTTCCGCTACGTGCAGCTCCGCCCCGACGGCACGACCGCCTCCGGGCATTGCGTCTCTCGCGTGACAGAACTCCCCGACGGCCGCCTCCGCCTGGAGGAGACATGGACGTGGGAGTCCCAGGACGGCAGCGGCACCAGCACGGTCGAACAACCGCTGGGCTGATGCCCTCAGGGCCGAGAGGGGGCGAAGCCGGTGGTGTGGGGTTCGGGCAGCCAGTCGCGGGCCGGGTCGTACTCCAGCCAGCGGCTGCGCCCGGCCTCCGCGGCGAACGTGCCGATGAGCGCGTCGAGCCGGGGGTGTCCGCTGGTGGAGCGCCACAGCAACGACCAGGCGTACAGCGGCGTCGGGTCCACCAGCGGAACGGACCGGATTGCGGGGGTCCGCGGGAGCGGTGCGTCGGCCGGCATCAGCGCGAAGCGGCGCACGTCCGCGGACAGGCCGGCGAGGAAGTGGTCCAGTCCCAGGTTGGGGCCCTCGGCACGGTCCCGGATGCCGAACCGCTCGGCGAAGCGGTGCAGGAAGTCGAGCCGGCCCAGCGCGCCGGGGGTCCACAGCACGCTGTCCCGCAGCTGACCGGGCCGGAGCGCGGCCTCTCCCGCCAGGGGGTGGTCCGTGCCGAGGATGACGTCCACCGGCTCCAGCCGCACCAGGCGGTGCGTCAGTCCCGCGGGCACGGGCGGGTGCACCCGGCCGAACGCGGCGTCGATGTCCCCGTGCAGCAACGCGGCGGCCACCGACGGCAGATCGCGGCCGTGTCCGAGTTCCAGATGGGGCGCTCCGGTGCGTGCCGCCACCTGGGCCAGGGTCCGCATCGGCGCGTACAGGTGGCCCCATACGTCGACCCGCAGCGGCCGGTGTTCGTCGCGTACGGCCGCCACGGCCTGGTCGGCGGCGGCCAGGGTCTGCCGGGCCGGTTCCAGGAAGCGATGCCCGGCGGCGGTGAGCCGCACGCCGTGGCCGCCGCGGTGGAACATCTCGGCGCCGAGCCCGGACTCCAGGCGGGCGATCCTCTTGGACAGAGCCTGCTGGGAAATCGAAAGCGTCTCGGCCGCCCGACCGAAGTGCAGTTCCTGTGCGGCGAGTACGAAGGCGCGCACCTGCGCCAGGTCGAGATCCACGCCTCTCACCTTAGGCGACAACCCTTGGTTGTCGCCTGGTCCCGGTGGGTTGTTGGACCGGCCGGCGCCACTGCCGCTTCCATGATCGGCATGCAGAGACTGATTCCCACAGGAGATCCGGCACGTCCGGTGGAGTTCACCGACGATGCCCAGCCCGTCCCGGCGGCCGACGAGGCGCTGGTCAGGGTCGAGGCGTTCGCGCCGAACCGCGGCGAGACGTTCTTGCTGGAGAGGCCGAGACCGGGACTGGTTCCCGGCAAGGACGTGGCGGGGCTCGTGGTGCAGGCGGCGGCCGACGGGTCCGGGCCGTCGATCGGCACCCGGGTCGTGGGCCATCCGGCCAAGGGCGGCTGGGCCGAGTACGTCGCCGTGCCCACGCACTCGCTCGCCGTACTGCCCGATGACATCGACTCCGTCCGGGCCGCGGCCCTGCCGCTGGCCGGGATCACGGCGCTGCGGCTGCTGCGCACCGCCGGCAGTGTGACCGGCAGGCGCGTCCTGCTGACCGGCGCGTCGGGCGGGGTCGGCCACTACGTCACCGAACTCGCCGCCGCCGCGGGCGCGGACGTCACCGCCGTGAGCGCCACCGCCTCGCGCGGCGAAAGGCTGCTCGCGCTCGGCGCGGCAGCGGTCGTGCACGATGTCGCCGAGGCGCAGGGCCCGTTCGACCTGGTACTGGAGTCCACCGGTGGCGCCGTCCTGCCGCTCGCGCTGGCGAAGCTGGCCGCCGGCGGCACACTGATCTGGTTCGGCCAGGTCAGCCGTACTCCGGTGACGCTGAACTTCTTTGACTTCTTCGCCGGTCCGGAAGGCGCCTCGATCCGGCACTTCCACTACGCCGGAGCTCCGTACGGCGCCGATCTGGCCACCCTGGTGCGGCTGGTGGGCCGTGGGCGGCTGCACCCGGAGATCGGCCGGGTCGGCGACTGGGGGCAGACCGCCCAGATCCTCGTCGACCTGCGGGAGCGCCGGATCCGCGGCAAGGCCGTCCTGACCACGGGAGCAGCACGATGAACGCGGCGGACTTCGCGGCGGACTTCGCGGCGGACTTCGCCGCCGCCCAGCTGACCAGAGCCACCGGGGCCGGGCTCGATCCCCACGCATACCTGCGCGTCGCGGGCGAGCCGGCCTCCCTCGACGGCTGGAGCGAGGCGCTGATCCGCACCGCGCGGCAGTACGCGGCCCGAGCCCAGCAGGCGGTCTCACCGGTCACGGCAGGCGAGTACCACCAGGCGGCGGCCCGCTGGTTCCACTTCGCCACCCTGGCGCCGCACACGGACCACGCGCACGCCTGCGCGGAGGCGGACGCCGCCATGGGCCGCGCCCTGACCCTCCTGGAGCCCGGCTCCCGCCGCATCACGGGCCCCACCTTCACCGGCTGGCTGCGCGGCCCGGCCGGCGCGCCGGCCACCGTCGTCGTCGTACCCGGTCTGGACTCCGGCAAGGAGGAGTTCCACACCGTCACCTCGGCCCTGCTGCGCAGGGGCCTGGCCGTGTTCACCATGGACGGGCCGGGGCAAGGCGCGCTCGCGGCCACCACGGCCGTCCGGCCGGACTACGAGCGCGTGATCGGGCAGGTCATCGACGCGCTCGGCGTCGACCGCGTCGGCCTCATCGGGCTCAGCCTGGGCGGCTATTACGTCGCGCGGAGCGCCGCGCGCGAACCCCGCGTGGCGGCCGCAGCAACCGTGAGCGGCCCCTTCCGGCTCGACTGGGACGCCGTGCCGCCCCTCGTGCGGGACATCATCGCCCGGCGCGCCAAAGGAGCCGAGGCGGCGCGCGACTTCGTCGGCCGGGTCGACCTGACCGTCCTGGCTCCCCGTATCGACTGTCCGCTCCTGGTGGTGGACGGCGGCCAGGACACCATCCCCGGCGTGACCAACGGGAAGCCGCTGGCCCGCCTCGCGCCGCGGGGCAGGTACCTGCTCGTCCCGCACGGCGACCACCTGCTCGGCAACGCCCAGCCCGACTGGCTGCCCACGACCGCCGACTGGCTTGCCGAAGCACTCACAGGAACCGCTTCGTCGACCAGCGGTTAGGGACTCCCGCGCGGTGTCACTCCGGATCGTTCCGGATGCCTTACCCGGCGCTCCCGCCGCTACCTTGTCGACGGCGTCCGCCAGACCGACCAGCCCGGCGCCCGGGGAGCAGCGATGCCGACGACCGCCACCACCGGCCGGCCCACCACCACCGTGCTCAGGCATCAGGAGCGCAAGCTGCTCCACGCGGTCGGCTGCGGCCTGCGGGACGATGAGATCGCCGCCGCCCTGGCCATCCCCGAGGACGCCGTGGCCGGAACCCTCGCGCGGATCCTCGTGAAACTCGGGCTGCGCGACCGGGCCGCCGCCATCGTCCACGCCTTCGACTGCGGCCTGGTCGTCCCCGGCTGCGGCCCCCGCACGCAGGCGGGGATCCCTGTGGTGCGGACCGCCGCCGCCGTCCGGGCGGCCGGACCGAAGGTGCGGATCTCCGTGCTCGGACCGCTGCGGGCATGGCAGGACGGGCGGCCCCTGAACCTGGGGCATCTGCGCCAGCAAGCCGTACTCGCGGCGCTGGCGCTGCGCGCGGGGCGGACGGTCAGCCGGCAGGAACTGCTCGACGGCGTATGGGGGATGGAGCCGCCGGTCACGAATGTGGTGCCGGTGTACGTCTACCGATTGCGCAAGACCCTGCGCATCGGGGCCAGCCCGGACTCGGTGATCGAGCACAACCGGTGTGGCTACCGGCTGGTCTCCGGAGCGGTCGAAGTGGACGTGTCGCGCATGGAGGAACTGGTCACCGACACGGCTGCGGCCGATCGGGCGGGCGACCCCGCCGAGGCGCTCCGCCTGTGTTCCCAGGCGCTGGACCTGTTTCGCGGGGAGCTTCTGGCCGGCCTGCCCGGACCGCTGGCCGAGCTGGAGCGGCTGCGGCTCACCGAGCGCAGGATCGCGATCGCGCAGCGGAAGTTGGAGTGGCAGCTGCGGCTGGGCCAGCACTCCGAAGCGATCGCCGGGCTGTTCGCCTTGTCCACGGCGCACCCCCTGAACGAGCCGGTGGCCGCGATGCTGATGCGCGCCCTGTACCGTCACGGCCGGCAGGCCGACGCACTGACCGTGTTCGACCGCGCCCGCCGCCGTCTGACCGACGAACTGGGGGTACCTCCGAGTCGGATGCTGCGGCGGACGCACCAGATGATTCTGCGCGGGGACGAAGCCGGCCTCGGCCTCACCAGGACCACGCGGTGACGGAAGTACGGGCATGTCGGCCGGGCCGCGCAACCGGATCACCAAGCATCCGGCTACGCGCCCGGCCGATTGGCTTTCCTGGCTACCAGGGATACCAGGCGCCGTTGTACCACTGCTCGCTGGCGCCGTCGTTGTGGTGATCCATGTTGAAGTCTTCGGGGTAGTTCCTGACGTGGTTGTTCGGGTAGGTCCAGATGCCGGCGGACTCGTCGCAGACGTAGTCCCAGTGACAGATCGTCTTGACGGGCACGTTGCCGAAGAACCTGTCGGCGCCGGCGAGCGGGGCTCCGATGACACCGCCGAAGGGCACGGCTCCGCCGTTGGCTCCGGGAGGGCCCTGGCGCTTGGGGTCCGCGATGAGAATCGCGTTGACGTTGTTGAACGTCTGCCAGTTCTCGGTGACCCAGATGTGCACCACCGCCGCACCCAGGGAGTACCCGGCCATCTTGACGTGCTGGCCCGGGCACGCGGCGCGTTGGTTGCGCACCAGCCGGTTCAGCTCGTTGACGCCTGCGCGGGCGCTGGCACCGTTGGGGATCCGAGTGGGGTACCCCACGTGCTGCTGGATGTTGCCGGAGAAGCCGTCGTCGTTCCAGGAGCTGCCCGTGCCCCCGACCACGATCGTGTAGGTGCCCTCGCACGAAGCCGCCGCTTGTGCCGTGGCCTCCTGTGTCGCCGGCAGCCCGACCGCCATCAGAAGACCGGCCAACGCGGCCGCCGTCCTTCGTGTTCGCATTCCGTCCTCCGCATGTAGTTGGCCTGCGCGCGTGCTCTCCGATGCGGAACGCGATGGGCCAAGGTCACCGGACGACAGTGGCAGCGGCCGATGACATCCCGATGAAACGGGGTGTCGGCGGATCGTGGCGCTGCCGGAGCCGTACGGCTGCGAAGGACGCTCAACGGTGCAGCAGTCGCGTCCAGTCCTGCGGGACCCGGTCGGCCGGTCCCGGCACGGGCTGGTCCGCCGGGTGGGCACCGGGCTGCATGAGCTCGGGGCCGGGATCGTACAGTTCGTTGCTGTCGTAGTCCCAGAACCAGTCCTCCCCCGGTTCGAAGCTCTGCACCAGGGGGTGACCGGTGGACTTCCAGTGGGCGGTGGCATGTTGAGCGGGTGAGGAGTCGCAGCAGCCGATGTGGCCGCACTGGGCGCAGCGCCGCAGGTGGAACCACCAGCCGCCCGCCGCGTCGCACTCGACGCAGCCGGTGCCGCTGGGCGGGACGCCCGGGTCGAGTCCATTGATGTCGCTCACGCTGACTCCTCGGTGCTCTCGGTGCTCTCGGATCCGGTTGCGGTTGCGGTTGCGGTTGCGGGCCCGGCCTCGGTCCCGGGCTCCTGAACGGTCAGCGGCAGCAGTACCTGGAAACGGGTGTCGCCCGGCGCGGACTCGACCTGGAGGCTGCCGTGGTGCTTGCTGACGACGATCCGCCAGGAGATGTCCAGGCCGAGACCGGTGCCTTCACCGACCGGCTTGGTGGTGAAGAAGGGGTCGAAGATGCGGCCGCGGATGTCGGCCGGGATGCCGGGCCCGGTGTCGCGGAACTCCACCAGCAGCCGGTCTCCCTCGCGAGCGGTGCGGACCGTGAGCGTGCCGTCGCCGCCGGTGCTCCCGATGGCGAAGACCGCGTTGTCGATGAGGTTGGTCCACACCTGATTGAGCTCCGCCGGGTAGGCGGGTACGTCCGGTACCGAGCGGTCGTAGTCCTTGACCACCCGGACCCGGGGACCGATCTTGCCGGACAGCATCAGCAGGGTGCTGTCGAGCAGTTCGTGGACGTCGACGACCCGGTGCGGAGCGCGGTCGAGCTGTGAGTACTGCTTGGCCGCGTCCACGAGGTGGGAGATGCGGGTGGTGGAGTCGTCGATCTCGTCCATCAGCAGCTCGGTCTCGACCGTGTAGTTGAGCCAGCCGATGGCCCCCGGAAGGATGTCCTCGGCCACGGTCGCCGCGACCTGCTCCAGCCAGTCCGTGTCCAGTCCGGCCTGCACGAAGGTGGGCGCGATCCGCCAGCCCTCCGGGATGCCGTGGTCGTCGAGCCAGTCGGCGAGTTCGTCTTCCCGGTCGGAAGCCTCCAGGGGGCTCAACGTCGGTGCTTTGGCGACGCGTTCGGCGGTGCGGTCCTGGATCTCGATGAGGCCGGCGAGTGCCTCGCGGGAGTAGGGGCCGCGGGCGATGACGGCCAGCTTGTGCCGCATCTTGCCCACCCGTTCCCGCAGTGTGGCGGTGGCCCGGACGGCCGCCGCGGCCGGGTTGTTGAGCTCGTGGGTGAGACCGGCGGACAACGACCCCAGGGCCAGCAGCCGTTCGCGCTGTCCGATGGCGCGCTGTGTGTTCCTGGAGCCGAAGAACAGCCCCTCCAGCAGGTGCGCCGCCATCGGGAACCATTCCTGCATGATGTCCGCGAACGACTGCGCGGGCAGCACGAAGAAGCGCGTCGGCTCACTCACCCGCATCGAGTTGTTGTACGTCTGCGGCACCCGGTCGCCCAGATAGGCCTGCATGGCCCCCGCGTACACCCCGCGCTGCGAGGTCCGGCTGACCTCCACGTCGTCGCCGCCGACCCGGCGGGACAGGACGACGGTGCCCTCGATCATCACGTAGAAACAGGTGGCCGGCTCGCCCTCGGTGTACACCGGACCGGCCTCGAACCGTTCCACCACCCCCTCGCTGCACAGCCGTCCGAGCTGCTCCGGGGAGAGCTTCTCGAACAGGAACAGCGAGGCGATCTCGCGCGGGCTGCACGGCATGACCTGTCCGCTCATGACTGCTCCAGGTACCGGTGGACGAGCATGACGGCCATGGCTCCCTCTCCGACGGCGGACGCGACGCGCTTCGCGGACTGGGCGCGCGCGTCGCCCGCCACGAACACGCCGGGGATGTTGGTCTCCAGGTGGTAGGGCGGCCGGTCGAGTTCCCATTCGGCCGGCGGTCGCCCGTCCGGTGTGAGGTCCGGCCCGGCCAGGATGAAGCCGTGCTCGTCGCGCAGCACCGTACCGTCCAGCCAGTCGGTCAGCGGGGCCGCGCCGATGAACACGAACATCCACTGGGCGTCGACGAGTTCGGTCACACCGCTGTCCACGTCGCGCAGCGTCAGCTGTTCCAGGTGCCCGTCGCCGTGCGCCGCCTCGACGACGGTCCGGGTGCGTACCGTGATGTTCGCCGTCTCCTCGATCTGCTGGATCAGGTAGTACGACATGGATGCCGTCAAGGACTCCCCGCGCACCAGCATGGTCACCGACTTCGCGCCCCGCGCGAGGTACACCGCCGCCTGCCCGGCGGAGTTGGCGCCGCCCACGATGTACACGTCCTGCTCCAGGCAGGAGGACGCCTCGGTGAGCGAGGAACCGTAATACAGTCCGCAGCCGGTCAAGTCTTCGCAGCCCGGTGCCTGGAGCTGCCGGTACGACACGCCGGTGGCCAGGATGACGCTGTGCGCGGCGATCTTCGAGCCGTCGGAGAAACGGACGACGCGTGCCGCTCCGTTGACCTCCAGCCCGGTGACCTCGCGTGCCGTGAGGATCTCGGCGCCGAACCTGCCTGCCTGGCGGCGGGCGCGTTCGGTGAGCTGCGCGCCCGATACGCCGTCGGGGAAGCCGAGGTAGTTCTCGATGCGGGAGCTCTGTCCGGCCTGCCCGCCGGTCGCCGACCGCTCGATCAGTACGGTGCGCAGCCCCTCGGAGGCCCCGTACACGGCCGCTCCGAGCCCGGCCGGCCCGCCGCCGATCACGACGAGGTCGTAGAAGTCGGCGGCCGGGGTCGTCGCGAGCCCCACGTGGGCGGCGAGGTCGGACGCCTCCGGCTCCACCAGCACGGCGCCCTCCGGAGTGATCACCAGGGGCAGCCGCTGCCCGTCCGCCCCGGCCGCCTCCAGCAGACGCCGTCCCTCCGGCTCGTCGGAGGAGTACCAGCGGTACGGCACCTGGTTGCGGGCCAGGAACTCCCGCACGTGGGAGGAGCGGGCCGACCAGCGGTGCCCGACCACCTTGGTGGCGGGCACCGGCCGGTAGTCGCTGGAGCGCCAGGCGGCGAGCAGGTCGTCGAGGACCGGGTAGAGCTTCTCCTCCGGCGGATCCCACGGCTTGAGCAGATAGTGGTCGAGGTCGACGACGTTGATCGCGTCGATCGCCGCGTTGGTGTCGGCGTACGCGGTCAGCAGCACGCGCCGGGCGCCCGGGTACACGCCCATCGCCTGTTCGAGGAACTCGATGCCGTTCATCTGCGGCATGCGGTAATCGGCGAGGACCACCGCCACCAGGTCGCCCCGCAGCTTCAGCTCGCGCAGCGCCCCCAGCGCGGACTCGCCGGACTCGGCGCGCACGATCCGGTACGTGGCGCCGTAGCGGCGCCGCAGGTCACGGGCGATGGCACGGGAGACTCCCGGGTCGTCGTCCACGGTCAGGATGACGGTCCGCGCTGTTTCGGCGACCTCTGGCATACGTCTCCCGCCCCGAGCGGCCCGGACTGGCGGCGCAGCGAGCGACCTGCGCCGGTTCCCGTCATCGTATGTTCGATCGGCCGGGTTCGCCTCGGTCGACGCGACCGGCCGCGGCGGGTGGCCGCGGCCGGTGGATCGTGCCGGGGCCCGGGGCCGGTGGTCAGAGCGTGGTGGCCTCGTGGACCTGGTCGAGGTGGATGAGGATGTCGTAGGCCTGGCTGATCGCGAGGGTGGGGAGCGGGTCGTTCTTGAAGGACGAACCGGCCTCGTAGACGGGGCGGGGTGTGTTCAGCCAGGTGCGGCCCGCGGCCGGCAGCGTGCGCAGGTCGAGGTAGTAGTCGCGGTGGCGGACCCGGTCGAGGGTGTACTCCTGCATGTCGGGCGTGGCCGGGGGGACGGTGACCTTGCCCCAGGCCCCGCCGAGGGTGGTCGCGGTGAGGAACGACCCGCGGTCGAAGGTGAAGCCGATGGCGGCATAACCCCGGCCGAGGGCGTTGCGCAGGAAGACGCCTTGGGTCGTGGGGTACATCACGGGGTCGGAGGACAGGTAGCCCACGTGGCCGTTGTGCGCCGACAGCAGCACCTTGTGCCCGGTGCGGCGCTGCCACCAGACGGTGTTGTCGGCCATGACCTGGTCGCGAAGGTGCTCCGCGGCGGACACCGACGCCGGATCGGACAGGTCGAGGGAGGCGAAGGCGAACGTCTGGGCGATGTTGCGGGCGTGTTGTTCGGCCCACTCGTAGGCGTCGCCGCCGGCGCCCTTGTTGGCGGTGACCAGGTCGAGTGCCTGCTGGGCGGTGATGGCGTTCTGGCGTCGTTCGGCGAGGGGCTTGCGCAGGTAGGCGAAGACGTCGTCGAGGGGGCGCAGGCCCGCATAGAGCTCTTCGAGGCGCGGAAGGTCCTGGGGGTGGCTCGCGCGGACATGGGCGGTGACCCGGTCGAAGACGGCGTCGCCGAGCTTGGGCGCTCCGACGTCGTTGCCCATGAAGTGGACCTTCCGGTCGGGGTGCCGGTCGTTGTGCCGCCGCATCCAGGCGATGAGGCTGACGAACTCCTCGCGTTCCCAGGGGGATCCGGTCAGTGTCTCCTTGGCGATCTGCCGGGCGTGGCCGGCTCCGCCCTGGAGGTACTCGTTGATCCGCAGGCCGGCCGTCCAGCTCATCTCCAGGGCGAAGGTGGTGAAGCCCTTCTCCTCGACGAGGTGGCGGAACACGCGTTCCTTCATGGCGAAGAACTCGTGCGAGCCGTGGGTGGCTTCTCCCAGTCCGACCACCTTGGCATCGCCGATCATGGCCGCCAGCGCCCGCAGGTCGGTGGTGGGGCCGCCGGGTTCCGTCGACCGCAGGGGGTGGGCGGCGCGCTCCAGCGCGCGGAGCGCGTCGGCCTGCCTGCCGTCCGTCGCCGTGGTCGCGGGTGCGGTGGGTGCGGCGGAGGCTGCCGGGGCCAGCAGGGCGGTGGCGGCGAGCCCGGCCGTTGCTGCGAGCAGCCCCCGTCGGCCGATCGCCTTCTTGTGCGCGGTCATCCTGATCACTCCTCGGTACGGCGTTCCACTGGGGTGAAACGATCATGACCTGGGGCGGGAGGGGGTCGCGCTGGGGTCTTCCTCCGACTTGAACGGGGGAAAACCCCAGTTCAACACGGTGGCTGGCTAGCGGGAGCAGCCCTCGGCCGCGTCTGCCGCGGGCCGATCCGAGCGCGTCCCGTCAGCGACCTCCGCGGGCGTTGAGGCGGGCGGCCCGGCGCGTCAGGTGGTCGCGCTCGGCGAGGTTGGGTGCCTTTCGGGCCGCCTCGGCGTACAGCCGTGCCGCCGTCGCCAGGTCGCCGTCGCGTTCGTGGAAGTACGCCGCCACCGCGGCGTGGCGCGGCAGCGAGTCGTCCAGGGCCCCGAGCGCCGCCAGGCCGGCGCGCGGCCCGTCGGCCTCGCCGACCGCCACCGCGCGGTTGAGCCGGACGACCGGGCTGTCGGTCAGGCGCGCGAGCTCGTCGTACCACTCGACGATCTGCGCCCAGTCGGTCTCCTCGGCACTGGGCGCGTCGCCGTGGAGTGCCGCGATCGCGGCCTGGGCCTGGAACTCGCCCAGCCGGTCGCGGGCGAGGGCCGCCTGCAGGATCTCGACGCCTTCGGCGATCGACTCGGTGTCCCACCGGCCGCGGTCCTGTTCGGCGAGCGGCACGAGGCTGCCGTCGGGCGCGGTCCGGGCGGCGCGCCGGGCGTGGTGGAGCAGCATGAGGGCGAGCAGCCCCGCCACCTCGGGGTGGTCGGCCTGGGCCGCGAGCTGCCGGGTGAGCCGGATGGCCTCGGCGGCGAGGTCTACGTCGCCGGAGTAGCCCTCGTTGAAGACCAGGTAGAGGACGCGCAGCACGGTGGCGACGTCGCCGGGCTGGTCGAGCCGTACGTGGGAGACGGTGCGCTTGGCCCGGCTGATGCGCTGCGCCATGGTCGCCTCGGGCACCAGGTAGGCCCGGGCGATCTGGCGGGTGGTCAGCCCGCCGACGGCGCGCAGCGTGAGCGCGACCGCGGACGACGGCGTCAGTGACGGGTGGGCGCACAGGAAGTAGAGCTGGAGCGTGTCGTCCACCGCGGGCGCGGGCCCGGGCGCCGGCTCCTCGTCGACGAGGTCCTCACGCCGGCGGCGGGCGGCGTCCGCCCGGGTGGCGTCGAGGAACCGGCGCCATGCCACGGTGACCAGCCAGCCCTTGGGGTCCCGCGGCGGGTCGGCCGGCCAGACGCGGAGCGCCTCGACCAGCGCGTCCTGCACGGCGTCCTCGGCCGCCGCGAAGTCGGCTCCGCGGCGGACGAGGATCCCGAGCACGCTCGGCGTGAGGCTCCGGAGCAGGGCCTCGTTCATCGATGAGGTCACTCCGTGATGGTGGGCGGCGCGGCCAGGAACGGGCGCACCTCGAGCCACTCGTGGATCGGCTTCCCGCCCGCCCCGGGGGCGGCGGACAGTTCCCCGGCCAGCTCGACGGCGCGCTCGTAGCTGTCGACGTCGATGACCATCCAGCCGGCGATGAGGTCCTTGGTCTCGGCGAACGGGCCGTCGGTGACCGGGGGGCGACCCTCGCCGTCGTACCGGACCCACGCCCCCTCGGGGGCGAGCGCCTGACCGTCGGCGAACTCGCCGCTCTTCTCGAGCCGGGCCGCGAAGTCGTTCATGTACTGCACGTGTGCCGAGATCTCCTCCGGCGTCCACTGGTCCATGGGGACGTCGTTGACCGCAGCCGGGGCACCGCGGTAGTGCTTGAGCAACAGGTACTTGGCCATCGCGGTTCTCCTCTGTTGGTGCGGCCCATTCTGGCCGCCTTCACTGCAGGGACGGAGCCAGGCACGGATTCTCGACATCGCCGCCCGAATTTTTTTGTTCTCGGCTGCGCAGGGGTATCGGCGACCGGCTGGTGCGCCGGACGCCGATACCCCGTCGCGTCAGGCCGGTGACGTGCCGGCCCGGCCGAGATGGCGGGCGAAGAAGCGGGTCGCGCTGTCGACCTCGAACCTGGGCATCTCCCCGTGTCCCCCGGCGTTGGCGTGCAACGTCTTCTCCTTCGAAGCGAAGGCATCGAACAACGCGAGACCGGACGGGCGGTCGATGTGCTCGTCGTCCCACTGGAGCAGGAATTCGACCGGGACGGTGATGCGCGCCGCCGCCTCGGTCAGGGATTCGTGCCCGAGACAACCGAAGACCGCCGCGGTGATCCTGGGTTCGGCCGCCGCCAACGGCACCCCGATCCCGGTGCCCTGCATGATCCCCCAGAAGCCGACCGGCCCATCGGCGCCGATCTCCGGCAGTTCCTGGAGGGCGTCCAGGGTCGCCCGCCATTCCGGCACGGCACGCGCCGCCAGGTCGATGTGGAGCGCGACGACGACCGGGCCGAGCGGCTCGCCCGCCGCCTGGGCCTGCCGTAGGGCGGCGATGTGCCGGTCGTCCGCCGGCGTGCGGGGCCGGTCGCCGTGTCCGGGAGCGTCGATGGCGGCGACGTGGAAACCGCAGTCGGTCACGAAGCGGTGCGCACGGCCCAGGATCCCCGGCGCCTTCTTGTGCTGGCCGCCGCCGTGAGCCATCAGCACCAGGGGTGCGCGGTCGGAGCCGGACGCGGGCGACCAGAGTACGCCGGTGATGTCACCCAGCGTGAAAGCACGTTCGATGACGCCGTTCGACGACGTCTCCGTGGTGAAGCGCATGGTTGTTGCCTCTCGGGATTGCCTTCTGGAGGCGCTCCCGGCGACATCTACGTCAATCGCCTGACCGTGGAGAGGGGGAGCACCCGATGCGTACAGCGTTCATGGGTCCCACCTCCTCAAGTGACGTCACGGTCTCGACGAGAAGCTAGCAGCCCGACCGCCGCCGCGCCCAAGCCTTTCCCCGCACCGCGCTAGCCGACGGGTTCGGCCACGCCGCTCTCGTCGACGAGGAAGCGGCCGGTCGCGGCGCCGTTGAAGGTGCCGCTCTTGATCCACTCGGCCAGGGCGGCCTTGACCGTGGCCTGCGGGCCGGCCCAGGGCACCCCGGGGCGACCGCCGTAGACGGTTGCGGCCTGCGGCAGGCAGCGCGCACCGGTGCAGCCCTCCAGCAGCAGCTCGTGGGTCGCGCACGCCACGTGGACCAGCGCCTTGTTCGTCATCGTCGCGGGCAGGGCGTCGTAGATGGCGGTCGCGTTGGTGGGCGGCGCGGCCGGGTCGATGTCGTCCAGGCCGTGGATGACCAGTGTGGGCGGGGTCAGCCGGCCCGCGACGTCGGCGTTCCAGCCGTACGTGGAGAAGGTGGGGGTGCGGTTGAGGCCCGTCGGGTTGCCGGGCTCGGTCCCTCCCCAGTCCCGGCCGATCGGGTCCTGCGCGAGGATCCGGTCCCAGAGCGTGTCCGCGGCGCCCGGGACGACGCGCCCCGTGCACGCCTGGTCCCGGGGCTGCGGCAATCGAGTCGGGGAGGGGCGGGTGTTCAGGGTGAGGGGGAAGGTGGCGAACCCGGCCGGCGGGGTGACCTCTTCGGTCGGGAAGCCGAAGAGCGAGGACATGAACACCACGCGGTTCACCTTGCGGAGGGTGTCGGCGGCCCCGGGCACCATCGTGTTGCCCGCGTACAGGGCGCGTGCGACGTGCACCCCGCCGAGCGAGTAGCCGATCAGGGTCACCTTGCCGCCCGTGGGCTTGGCCCGGGCAACGGCGTCGTCGACGACCTGGCGGATGTCGCGTACCCAGACGTCGGTACGGGCGAACCGGGCGCTGCTGGAGTGCGCGATCCGTTCGCCGCCGAGCGGATTGGTCAGGAGCAGGGATCCCTGCTGGTCGAGGGGGAAGACCGGGTTGTGGGTACGGTCGCAGCCCTCGGGGTGGGTGCAGCTGCCGTCCGCCTCGTACGGGCGCAGGCTCGCGTTGCCGGGGTCGTCCAGTCCGTCCTGGAAGCGCGTCGAGAGCCCGTAGCCGAGCAGGCTCGGGGCGAGGGTGTCGATCCCCGCCCGGGCCAGGGACGTCTGCAGGCTCAGGTCGCCGCCGCCCGGGGCGGGGTGCCGTACGTCGAACTGTGCCGGTCCGGAGACCCGGCGGCCGTGGACCAGCACGGCGGCCCTGGTGGGTCCGCCCGCGCACTTGCCGCGGGCGTACACGGGCCGGACCCGGTGGACCTGGAGGCGGGCGGGGCGGCCGTCGAACCGCGCGTCCGGCATCAGCCCGGCCGGCACGGTGAAGTCCAGCCAGTGGTCCTCCGCCGCGACACCGGTCGGCGCCCGGTCGCAGCGCCCGGTCGCAGCGCCCGGGCGCCGCGTCGGGCCGGCCGGCCGCGGCCGCCGCGTTCGCACCGGCGGCGCCCAGCACCAGGCAAAGACCCAGGACGGCCCACCGGCGCCCGGCCCGGCCCCGCGCCCGCGGTGGCCGGTCCCGGGGTGGGCGGTCCTCGGGCGGGCCGTCCTCGGGCGGGCGCTCGGGGGTCTCGGCTGTGGCGTACACGGGCGGCTCCCGCCTGGGTTGCTGGCCTGCGGTCACGGTCAGCAGCATCCTTCAGGGGCGGGCGCGACCGCGCGCGGCGGGCTCGGCCGAACGGACCGTGATCACCGAGCCGTACCGTCAGCGGAGCGATTCCCTCGGGGGGCGCTCGCGCAGGGCTCCGTACGCGAGGAAGTAGGCCGGGATCCGGTTCAGCCACCGGGATTCGGTGACGAGCTCCGTCATCCGCTTGGCCCGTCGAGGATCGCCGAACGCCGTGCGGCCGGCCAGCAGCGGTGCGATGACCTGGGTGTGGGCGACGCGCTGGAGGCCTTGGGTGGCCACGGTGGTGGGCCAGCGGCGGTGTTGGACGCGGCGCACGTCGCGGAGTCCTACGGTGCCCTCGCGCAGCGGCCGTACGAGGTGGCGGGCCGCGGCCACCGCGTCCTGTACGGCGAGGTTGATGCCGATGCCGAAGACGGGTGACATCGCGTGGGCTGCGTCGCCGATGCACAGCAGCCCGGGGCGGTGCCAGCGGCGCAGGCGCTCGAGCCGTACGTCGAGCAGTTTCACCTCGCCCCAGGAGGTGACGGCGTCGCTCCGGTCGGCCAGCCACGGGGCCGCGGCCGTGAAGCGGGTCATGAAGCGCTCCAGGCCCTCGGCGCGGCGCTCGGCGTCGGTTCCCTTGGGGATGAGGGCGGCGCACTGCCAGTAGTCGCCGCGGTCGATGAGCGCGGTGAAGAACCTGTCGCCCAGGGCGCCCACGAGTCCGCTGGGGTCGTCCTCACGGCGCGGCAGGCGGAACCACCAGGCGTCCATGGGGCACGGGAAGTCTTCCAGGCCGAGTTCGGGCAGGGCCCTGGCCAGTGAGCCACGGCCGTCGCAGGCCACGGTCAGGGCGGCCCTGAGCTCGCCGGCGGAGCCGTCCGCGGTGCGGTAGCGCACGCCCGTGACCCGTCCGCGCTCGACGAGGAAGGAGGTCGCCTCGGTGTCCATGCGCAGGCGGAAGGAGGGTTCGCGGGCCGCCTCGTCGGCGAGGAGGTCGAGCAGGTCCCACTGGGGCACCATCGCGATGTAGTTGTACTTCCCGTGCAGCGCGCCGATGTTCCCGACCGTGACCAGGGACCGGTCCGGCCCGATGGGCAGCTGCACCGAGGTCACCCGGCGCTGCGGCAGCCGGGCGAACCGTTCGGCGAGGCCGATGTCGTCCAGCAGCGACAGGGTCGAGGGGTGCACGGTGTCACCGCGGAAGTCGCGCAGGAAGTCGCCGTGCTTCTCCAGCACCGTCACCTCCACACCGGCCCGGGCCAGCAGCAGCGCCAGCACCATTCCGGCCGGCCCGCCTCCCACCACGCAGCACGTCGCGCGCTCCACGGCAACCACTCCCTTCGCGGGGACCGGGTGGGCCCCATGGGACGTATACCGCACTGGGGGCGACGGGACCGGTGAACCTATCCGGTCACAGCACTAGTTCAGGCCGATGGCTTCGCAGGCGGCCTTGTACTTGTCGGTGCAGATCTCGGCCACGGTGTAGACGTCGTCCTTGACCACGGTCGTCTTCACGTTGTCCTTGGTGAGGGAGATGCTCGGCAGGAGCACCGCCGGGACCCGCTTGGTGGTCGGGCTGTCGACCACCTGATTGATGATGTCGTCGATCCTCTCGCCCTTGGCCAGCGCGACGGCCATCGTGGCGGCGGCCTCGGCCACGGGAGCGTACGGCTTGTAGACGCTCATGAACTGCTCGCCCGCCACGATCCGTTGCACACCGGCGAGTTCGGCGTCCTGCCCGGTGACCGGGGGCAGGGTGGACAGGCCGGCCGCCTTGAGGGCGGCGATGATGCCGCCGGCCATGCCGTCGTTGGCCGAGTAGACGCCGATGATCTTGTCCTTGCCGAGCGCCGAGATCGCGCCCGCCATGTTGGTGCTGGCGTTCTCGGGCTTCCAGTCGACGGTGTCGTACTCCTTGCCTATGTTCACCTTCCCGTCGAGGAAGGAGTGCGCGCCCTGTTTGAAGAGCTTGGCGTTCGGGTCGGTGACGGAGCCGTTCATCATGACGATCCGGCCGTCCTTGGCCTTGTCGCCCAAGGCCTCCAGGAGCGCCTTGCCCTGGACCTTGCCGACGTCTTCGTTGTCGAAGGAGGTGTAGGCGTCGATCGGGCCCTCGGCCAGGCGGTCGTATGCGACGACCGGAATGCCGGCGTCCTTGGCCTTTTTGACCGAGCCGGCGATGGCCTTGGAGTCCACCGCGTCGATGATCAGGACGTTCACCTTATTGGCGATCATCGCGTCGACCTGTGCGTTCTGCGTGGTCGCGTCCTGCTTGGCATTGGCGTAGACCACCTTGGCCTTTCCTCGCGTGAGGCCGGCGATCTCCTTCTCGATCAGAGGCTTGTCGAATTTTTCGTAACGCGCGGCCTGGTTCTCCGGCAGCAGGAGCCCGACTTTGATCGCGCCGCCTTTGACAGAACCCTCCGGTCCGTCGCCACCCTGCTCCGCACCACCGCACGCGGCGAGCGAGAGAGTGGCCGCGGAAGCGACGACTGCGACGGAAGCACGAACCAGATGTGCCTTCACGTTTTGAACCTCCCTGACGAGGCCGTGTTCGGACGGCCGAGGTAGGGGCAGTCAACTCGGCATAACCACTGCGGTCAAGAAGTGAACTATTAACGAAATAGCAACGTCACCTCCCCCAATCCCACACAGAAATACGGCATTTTCCACCGCATAGAGACCAAAAACCCTTGGCCATCTGACTTCAACTCATGAAATTCACAGCAGACGCACGGGGCTACCGCCCGCCCGCCGCGATCACTGCCCAAGTAGTGACATATGGGACACATCTCCCATATCTCGCATTGAACTAGATATGCCTACATATGCCTCTTGATGGTGTGTCAGTCGCAGAGGTCCGATGCATAATCGGCCCCGGTCGTCTCCGGAAGTGATGGAGCCATCGGGGCACCGACTCACCCCCTCGGCGGAATTCCGCACCGGACCGATCCTCAAGGCGTTCTCGATGTCCCTGGCCAGCCGCACCCGCCTCGCGGCCCTGCTCGCCGCGTTCACCGTCGGCGCCGCCGGGGTGACGACCTGGGCCTACGGATACGGGAACGCGCAGGAGCCGACGGCCGCCGAGGCGGCCTTCCGGCCGAGTGTGACCGAGGGCACGGTCCTCCAGGTCGTCGCGCATCCCGACGACGACCTCTTCTTCATGAACCCCGACCTGAGCCGCTCCATATCGACGGGCGTCAAGGTCGCCACCGTCTACCTGACCTCCGGCGAGTCCGACGGCAGGAACGAGGCCCACAGCCCGCACCTGGAGGACCCCGCGCGCCCCGCCGACCGCGCCGCCTACGCGGAGGCCCGGCAGAACGGCATCCGGGCCGCCTACGCGCAGATGGCCACCGGCAAACGCACCAGCGCCTGGCAGCGCAAGTCCGTACCCACCGTCGGCGGGGGCAGCGCGGAGATGGACGTCCTCGTCGCCAGGCCCGAGGTCAACCTGGTGTGGATGCAGCTGCGTGAGGCCCGCAGCATCTCCGGCGACAATCCGGACAGCCTGCGCGGCCTGTGGGACGGCAGGGTTCCCGCCCTGGACGCCCAGCTGACCTCCGGGACGCCGGTCAAGCCCGCGTTCTCGTACACCAAGGAGCAGGCCGTGGAGGCCATCGCGGGCGTTTTCGCGATGTACCGGCCGACGACGATACGGACCCAGGACCCGACGCCCGGCCGGGTGCAGGGCGGCGGCGCCTTCCTCGACCACCAGGACCACATGTACGGCGCCCGCTTCGTGCAGGCCGCGGCCGAACGCTATGCGAGGTCCACGGACCGGCCGCACTTCTCGGTCCAGAACTATGTGAGCTACCCCAACACCTCCCTGCCCCCGACCCTCGACCCGCAGGCGGCCGAGGAGAAGCTCGGCTACCTCAAGACCTACGCCTGGACGGACCACCAGGACTGGTGCGGCAGCCCCGCCGGCTGCGGCGACCGCAAGACGGCGACCCGGCCCGCCGGCGCCGGATGGAGCCAGACCATCCGCTACAGCCGGGGCGACGGCACGTCCTGGATGACCGAGGGCGTCTCCGGCCGCCTGTGGGCCTTCGCCGTGCTGGACGGCCGGATGGCGTACTGGTCGCGCAGTGGCCCCAAGGCCCCCTGGCAGGGTCCCGGGTTCCTCTCCGGCGCCGGGATCGACGCGGGCGCGACGGCGGCCCGGCTCCCCGACGGCAGGATCGCGGTCTTCGGCACCCGCACCACCCTGGGCGCCACACCCCAGGAGTACGGGCGTGACCTCGTGTACGCCGTCCAGGACGCGCCCGACGGTGCCTTCGGCCCGTGGCAGTCGCTCGGCACCCCGGACACGGACGACATATCCGGCACCTCGGCGATCAGTGCCCCGGCCGTCGCCGTGGACCGCGGGGGCCGGATCACCGTGTACGTACGCGATTCCCGGCGCACCCTGCGCGCCCGCGCACAGGCGACCCCGGACGGCACTTTCGGCGCGTGGCGGGCCCTGGGCGGCGCCGCTCTGCTGGGTGACCCGGTCGCCACGACCGACGGGGCGGGGCGGCGCCACGTGTACGCGGCCACGGCCCAGACCGTGCTGGCCTGGGTCCAGCCGACCCCGGACGCCCCGCTCGGCGGCCCCGTCCCGACCGGGCTGCCGGCGACCACCGGCCCGCTCTCGGCGAGCCCGCAGGGCGACTCGGTCCGCCTGTACTTCCGCCGCCCCGGCACGGGCACCGTCGGTACGAGCCTGGCGACCGCGGGCGGACCCGCGCCGGCGTTCTCCCCGGTCACCGAGGCGGGCGGCGAGGGCGGCTACGGCGCCGTCGGCGTCGCCGGCCCCCTGCTCGCGGGCCGCGCGGGCACGGGAACGGTCGGCGTGTCGGGCCCGGGCAGTGCGCCGTCCTGGTACGAGTCCCAGATGCTCTACACCGGTGCACCGGCGGCCGTGGCCGAGCCGGACGGCACGGCCGTCGCCGCAGCCCTCGGCCTGGACGCGGGTCTGCACATCACGACGGCTCCCCCTCCCCCGGCCGGATCCGAGCCGCCCGGCAGCCGCCCGCCCTCCTCCCCGTGGCACCGGGCACTCCAGCCCTCGACGATCGCGCAGGCCGGGGGCGCGGGCTCCGGGTGGCAGCGCTGACCGGTGCGGGCGAGGATGGCGGCCGGACCACGTCGGGGTCCGGCAGAGGCCGGCTCCCGACCACCTGACCACCGGCGATCGGGGCTGCCATGGCCGCTTTCCCCACCGCACGCGGGCGCGCGGGGCCGGGAACGGTCCGCGCCGTCGCCTCCGTCGCCGCGCTGATGGTCCTCGCCACCGGGTGCAGGGACGACGCCGCGCCGGCCTGGGGGTACCCGGAGCTCGGGGCGACCCTGGGATCGCTGTCCCAGGCCCTGGAAAAGGGCTGTACCGAGACGGCCCCCGCGAGCTGCGCCGACGACCTCGACCGGCTCGACGTCCTGGCGGAGCGTGCCTTCGCCGAGGTCCTCGACCACCGGCTGCTCGACGCCGCGTACGTCGAAGCCAGGAACGAGGTGGACCGCGCGAGGGAGCTGCGCCTGGCAGCCGCGGCGCAGGCCCGGTCACGCCGTGATCCGCACCACCTCCCCCTCCGGCGGGCGGTGGCGGCCGAACGGCTCGCCTACCGTCACCTCCTGGCCGCGCTGGAGAGGGTGCGCACCGCTCCCCCGCCGGGAGACGGGACCGAGCCGGTCTGACCCCCTAATTCCGCAGGGGCGGGGTGGGGAGCGTCGTACCGTCGAGCGCCACGAGGGACAGGACGGCGATCGAACCCGTCCACGCGAGGGGGGCCACCGAGGAGGGTCCGCCCTCCTTGTCCACCTTCTCCGGCAGCTCGCCGAGCGAGTTCCTCTTGGAGAGGATCCAGTCCATGACCTGACCGGCCTTCTGCGGCCTCCCCGTTGTGGCCCACGCGAGTGCGAACAACGCCGTGCTGGGTGTCCAGGCGTTCCCGCCCCAAGGAGCCGTGGGGTCGTTTCCGGGGGTCAGCCCCCCGTTGGGCAGGAGCAGCGCCCGGTACGTGGCGTCCAGCGCCCGGGGCAGACCGGCGGGGGCCGCGTTGAAGGGGGGCGCCATGAACGCCACCGCACTGTCGAGCCCGTGCCGTCCGTCGACGGTGCGCTGGTATCCCAGGGGCAGGAAGCGCGCGGTGATCGCGGAGGAGAGCCGCCGCGCGGCCCGGGTCCAGCGGGCCGCGTCGTCCGGACGGTTCGCCTCCCGGGCGAGGTCGGCGGAGGCGTTGAGCCCGGCGAGCAGCGGCGCGGCCGTACCGATGTTCGCGGTGGTCGTCATCAGCTCCCAGTAGTCGGGGGAGGCCGGGGGCAGCCCGTCCGCCCGCAGGGAGCCCGCCGCGTGGTCGGCGGCCTTTCGGATCATCGGGTAGAGGGTGATCAGCCGGGCATGGCGGGTGGTCCGAGGGGCCGTCCGGTACCACTGCCAGGTGGCCCAGGGGACCCAGCCGTTGGCGTCGAGCTGCCACCGCCTGCCGTCGGGAGGCCCGGATCCGTCGAGCTTCGTACGCGCCTCCCAGGTGCCGTCCTCGCGCTGGGTCGCGGCGCTGTAGCACAGGATGCGGTACGCCTCGGCGTCATGGCCGGTGTGCGCGAACGCGGCGGAGGCGAAGCCGGAGTCGCGCGGCCAGGAGTACTTCCAGCCCGGACTCCACCCCGCCGCCAGGGCGCCGTTGGGCCGGAGCAGGGCGCGTACGGCCAGGAGGGCGCGCCCGGCGGCCGCGCGCTGCGCCGGCGACCGGCCCGGGACCCGGCCGGAGGCCAGCCAGGCGCGGCTCTGCACGATCTGCTGCCACGCCGCCGGATGGCCGGGGGCGACCACGACCGATGCCGTGCCGGCGGCGGGAAGGTACTTCCACCGGCCGGACGCCAACCGCAGGACGTTGCTGCCCTCGATGTACCGCGCGCCCGCGGCGACGAACGGCGGAACGCCTTCGACGGCGGTCGCGTTGGACAGGAGACCGACGGTGGGGGCGGCGAGCATCGACCGGGGCGCGTAACTGCCCTCCGCCTCGCCACGGCTCTGGTGGCCCACGGGCCCCACGAGCACGGGCCGCGCCGCGCCGGTGTGCCGCCCGGCAGGACGGCCGGCGACGCACACGGGAACGGCGATGCCCGCCAGGGCCACCGTGACGACCGCCCAACGGCCGAGCGGGACACCGGGCATCGTCACTCCCTCCGCCGGGCCCGCGTACGCGGGGGCCCGGAGTCCCCATCCTGGAAGAGCCCTGCGGAGGCTGCCACGGAACACCCGCCACCCGGGTGAGCGAGGGGCGCCGAGGACCTGGCGGGCGGGTGCCGTCCTGGCGCACCCGGGATGCCGGTGGCGGTGAACCGTGCACATCATGGGTGTTCTCGGGCCGTGCGGTCACCGCAGTCGGCGGGCGCATCGGCCCTCTCTGCGGCCGGGCCCCGCTGCGAAGGGGTGGTGAATGAGCACTGCTTCGGTCGAGGGCGAGGACGTCCGGACCCCTCCCTCCGCGGTGGGCCGGGGAACCGGCCGCCGCCCCCTGCTGCGCGGACTCCTCCCGGCGGCCGGGGCGATGCTCGTCGCGGCGGCCGGAGCGCTGATCGCCGTCGGGTGCTTCCTGGGTCTCTACCTGCGGCCCGCGTCCGACGACTGGTGCGCCGCGTGGAAAGCCCGGGACCTGGGAGTATTCGGCATCACGTCCGATTTCTACACGACCCAGAACGGCAGGATCGCCAACGCCTTCCTGAGCGGTGTCGTCTACGGCGACGGCCTGACCGGGACGAAGGTCCTGCCGACGGTCATCGCCGTCTCCTTCACCGCCGGACTGGTCCTGCTGGGGCGTGACTTCATCCGGTTCCTCGGCGGCAGGCCCCGCCTCCTGGTCCTGACCGCCTGCGCCCTGGTCGTCCAGGCGCTGCTCTACTTCGGGGGCACCCGCAGCTATCAGGTACTGCTGTGGGCCCCCGCGACCATCTCCCACACGGTTCCGAGCGTCATCGGCCTGTGGGCGCTCCTGCTGGCCGTACGGACCGTCGGCCATCCCCGTACCGCCGTCCGCGTGGCCGGCTTCGCCTCGGCGTTCCTCATCGGCTTCGCGCTCGGCACCCTGAGCGAGCCGTTCGCGCTCGTCGGCGGGCTGCTCGCCGCCGCGGTCGGGCTGCTCTGCCTGCCCCGCCTCGGCCTGGCGCGGAACTGGCACCCCTTCACCTGGTGCCTGGCCTGGTGCTCCGGCCTCGTCTGCGGTCTGGTCGTGCTGTACACCTCCCCGGGCGCCCGGTGGCGCCGGGCCCAGCAGCCGGAGAAGGAGTCCGTGCTCTCCGCGGGCGAACTCCGGGGCATCTTCGAGGACTGGCTGCGCATGTGGGACTCCGTCACCGGACAGTGGGCCTACCTCGGAGCCGCCGCCGTCGGCGTCCTCCTGGGCCTGGCCGGCAGGCTCCGTGGGCCTGCCGGGCGCGGTCCCGGGAAGCGGGACCCGCGCCGGACCATCCCGCGCAAGGTGCTGATCGCCTTGCTGCTGCTCCCGGTGCCCGTGGTCGTGCTGGGGTCGTTCGCGGTGGTGGTGGGCCTGCGCAGCGGCTACGGTCCGACCGGGTGGACGTACGCCCGTACCTGGACGAACTATCTCGTACCGATGGAACTGGCGCTCTGCGGCTACGGCGCACTGCTCGGGGCGTGGGGCGGCGGGTGGCTCTCGGGCCGCCGGTGGCTCTCGGGCCGCCGCACCGCCGACGCGGTCCTCGTGACCGGCGCCCTGGCGGCGGGCTGCCTGGCGCTGGCCTCGGTGGGCGCGCTCGTCCCGAACGTCCAGGAGCTCACGACCGCCACCGTCACCCGTTCCGTGGCCTGGGACGCCCAGAACTCCCGTATCCGGACCGAGGCCGCCCGGGGCACCACGGACGTGGGCTACCGGCCCCTGTACATCGGCAGTCTCGCCGAGCCCTTCTTCACGGGGAACTACGAGCGGGACTGGGTCGCCGCCTGCGTGTCGAAGTGGTACGGCGTCGACCGGATCCACCGCCGCTGAGCCACGACCCGCATCGTCCGCGGCGAGCCGCACGCGTGTCCGCATCCGCTGTCACACGATCGGATGTCGCTGCGCGCCAATCCGGAGGAACACGTACCGACTCCCCCTTCCCCCGGACCGGATGCGTGCATGGTGGGTCCAGCTCCAGGCGCCCCGGCACCCTCCGCCCCCGCGCGCCCGTCCACTAGCGGAAGGCCGTGCAGCCGATGGCATTTGCGAGGGCTTTGCTGCCCGCCCTGCTCTCCCTGGCGCTGACGGGCGCCCTTGCGGACACCGCGGACACCGGCGCCGCCGCGGACACCTCGGCCGCCGTCGCCTACGACGGGCAGACCCGGCACGAGACCGCCCTCTTCAGCGTGAAGTCCACCAACAACGCCGCGGCCCAGGCCTTCACGGCGGACGGCACACGGCTCTCCCGGGTCAGCGTCTACCTGAGCAGCGGAGCTTCGACCGGGACCGTCACCGTCCAGGTCCGCCGCGTCCGCGGCGACGCGGGCTCGGCGCTCGCCTCGAAGACCCTGAACCTCGCGGCCCTGGGAGGCGCCGGAGCGGGCTGGGCCGAATTCCCGGTCGACGCCCCCGTCACCGCGGGCGCCACGTACTACCTGTTCGTCCAGGCGACCACCACGCAGGACAAACCGATCGCCTGGCACGGCACCCGGCAGTCGGTGCCCGGCTCGCAGACCAGTTGGAACTACGACGCCGCGTACTGGGGCGGCTGGCACGGCGACACCTCCCGCCTGGCTTTCCACGTCAATCCCACCGGCGGCGAGCGCTGCGGGGAGAGCGAGCCCTGCTACGTGCCGGCCTCGGCCCTCGCGGCCCGCACCGCGGGGCTGCTGACCAACCTGGTGGCCACCGAGGCCGTCCTGCCCTCCTTCGCCGTCGGCGCCTCCTACATCGACGGCAGCAACGTGCTGCGCCTGCCGTCCGGCCGGTGGCGCTACCTGCCGGTCGGCGGGTCCGCCTCCACCGTGGTCGAGGCGAACGACCCGGACGCCCTCGCGCAGGCCGCCGAGAGCCGGGCCTGGCTGGCCGCCGGCCAGGTGCCCGGAGCCACCACCGCGCAGCGGGCCGCCGCGCAGCGGGCCCTGCTGTCGATGCGGGCGCTGCTGAAGCCCAACGGGGCGTTCGCCGCGGGATGGTCACCGGCCTGGGAGTACTCCTGGCCCCGGGACGGCGCTTTCGCGGCGGCTGCCTTCGCTGCCACCGGGCACGACGAGGAGGCGTACCGGATCCTGCGCTACGACGCCCTCACCCAGCGGGCCGACGGGACCTGGGAGGCCCGCACCAGGCTGGACGGCAGCGGCCCTCCGGACGCCCGCAAGTGGCAGCTCGACGGCAACGGCTGGGTGCCCTGGGCCACCTGGCAGTGGTACCGGGCCGCGCCCCCGGGCGGGCGGGACGAACGGCTGCGCGCGCTCTACCCGATGGTGCGCGGGGCAGCCGACCACGCCGCGCGGTCCCTGGGGGCGAACGGGCTGCCCCCGGCCTCCCCGGACTACTGGGAGCTGGACACGGCGACCACCAACATCGGTACCGCCGCTCCCCTGCTGGCCGGGCTCAACGCCTCGGCCGACCTGGCCACCCGGCTGGGCATGAGCGAGGACGCGGAGCGCTGGGGCGCTGCGGCCCGGCGGCTGTCCGCCGGCATCGCCACCGCCTTCGCCCCGCTCGGCTACCAGCGGACCGTCGACGGCAAGCACGGCAGGGACAGCGCGGTGGCCTTCATGGCGCCCCCGTTCAACACCTCTCCGCCCGGTCTCGGCGAGGCACTGGACTCCACCCACCGGGCGCTGCTGCTGCCCAACGGCGGGGTCTCCCCCGGCAACGACCCCGATTTCAGCTGGGGATCGTACGCCTGGACGGCCAGCACCACGTTCTTCGCCCTCGCCTGGTCCGGTACGGGCGAGCAGACGAAGGCGGCCGGGGCTCTGGACTGGGTGCTGTCCAAGCGGAACGGACTGGGCGAGCTCCCCGAAACCGTCAACGGCGCCGGCCTGCCGTCCTCGGTCGCGCCGCTGGGCTGGACCGATTCGCTGGTGTTGCTCACCGCGCTCTCCCTCCAGGGCTCCCCGCAACCCGCCCCGCCGACAGCAGCGCCGTAGGCCGGCCGTCCAGGGCCGTCAGAGCCAGCCCTGGCGGCGGGCCGCGCGCACGGCCTCCATGCGGTTGCGGGTACCGGTCTTGCCGATGGCCGCGGAGAGGTAGTTGCGCACCGTCGACTCCGACAGGTACACCTTCGCCGCGATGTCGGCGACGGTCGCGCCGTCGACCGCGGCGTTCAGTACGTCGACTTCGCGCGGGGTCAGCGGGCTCGGCCCGGCGCTGAGCGCGGCGGCCGCGAGCGAGGGGTCGATCACGGTCTCCCCGGCGAGCACCCGGCGTATCGCGGCGGCCAGTTCCTCCACCGGCCCGTCCTTCACCAGGAACCCCGCGGCTCCGGCCTCCATCGCCCGGCGCAGGTAGCCCGGGCGGCCGAAGGTGGTCAGGATCAGCACCCGGCACCCCGGGCACGCCGTGCGCAGTTCGGCGGCCGCGTCGAGGCCGCTGCGGCCCGGGAGTTCGATGTCGAGCAGAGCCACGTCGGGCCGGGTTTCCAGCGCGGCGGGCACGATCGCGTTCCCCGCGGCGACCTGCGCCACGACCTCGATGTCCTCCTCCAGCCCGAGCAGCAGGGCCAGGGCGCTGCGCATCATGCCCTGGTCCTCCGCCAGCAGGACTCTGATCATCGGCTCTCCTCGTTCTCTTCCGCGGCCGCCTCCACCGGGAGTTCGGCGGTGACCCGGAAGCCCCGGCCGGGGGCCGGGCCGCTGCGCAGGGTGCCGCCCGCCGCGGCGAGGCGCTCGGTGAGGCCCGTCAGTCCGCTGCCCGGCGGGGTCGAGCCTACGCCGCCGCCGTCGTCCGTGATCACCAGGCTGGCTCGTTCCGCGGTGCTGCGCAGCTCGATCTCGCAGGTGGCGGCGCCACTGTGCCGGACGGCGTTGGTGACGGCCTCGCGGACCACCCAGCCCAGCAGCGCCGCCGCCTGCGGGGGCAGCGGGGCGCCGGACTGCCGTACGACGGGCTCGATGCCGGCAGCGGTCAGCGCGCCGCGGGCGCGGTCGAGTTCGGCCGCGAGGCTCGCCTCGCGGTACCCGGTGACGGCCTCCCGGATCTCGACGAGCGCCTGACGGCCCACCGACTCGATGTCGCGGACCTGGTCGAGGGCCGCCTCCATGTCGCGGGGGGCGATCCGGCGGGCCGCCTCCGACTTCACGACGATCACGGACAGGGTGTGGCCGAGCAGGTCGTGCAGATCGCGGGAGAAGCGCAGCCGCTCCTGGTCCACGGCGGCCCGGGCCAGTTCCTGCCGGGTGTCGCGCAGTTCCCCCACCGTCTCGGACAAGGCCAGGATGGCCGCGGTGACCATGCCGGACAGGAAGGTTCCGTAGACGATCCCGAGGGCGTCCCAGTCCTGCTGCAGCCCCGAGATCACACCGGCCAGGGCCGTGACGCCGAGCATCACCGGGCCGAGCCTCCGGCCGCGGACCACCGCCCCGGTGGCGAGGGCCGCCAGGGGGAAGAACAGCAGCCAGTTGTGCCCGTAGGCGAGGGCGAGGGTGCAGGTGACGAGCAGCAGCGCGACCAGGCACCAGCGGGTGCTGGGCGCCTCCCGCGCGGGCTTGTGGAAGGCGCGGAACACCAGAGTGATGTAGAGGGAGTTGAAGACCAACAGGCCCAGGCCGCCGATCCAGGGGTTCGGGGTCTCCCCGTGGATGACGTTGGAGATGGCGCCCATCCCCAAGAGCAGCCAGGGCAGCAGGGTGAAGGCGTTGGGCGGCCCGATCGGGCCGCGGTCGTCGTCGGGCTCCTCGCCGCCCGCCGTGCGCGGTTTCTTCGCAGCGCACCGTTCGGCCTTGCGGGCCGGCCAGTCGGGCATCCGTTCCCACCCGGTTCCCCGCTTGCTCCGCATGCCCGCTCCCCGTTCCCCGTCCATGGCCTATGCCGTCCTCGCGGACCGACGGTACGAGAGGACGGCGTACGAGCCGAACAGCAGGGCCCATCCGGCGACCACCGCGACGGCGATCGGGCCGGGGGCCGCGCCGGTGGCCAGGGTCTGGCCGATCTCGGCGAAGCGACGGGTCGGGGTGAGTGCGGACAGGGAGCGCATCCAGTGGGGGAACAGCTCGACCGGGAACCAGAGGCCGCCGGCCACGGAGAGCGCGATGCTGCAGCCGACGTTGACCAGACCCGTGGTCTGGGCGGTGAGCCGGTAGCCGTTGCCGATGCCGAGCAGGGTGAAGGGCAGCGCGCCGAGCCAGAGCGCCAGGGAGACGGCGGCCCACTGCCAGGCTTCCAGCCAGACCCCGTTGACGAGCGCGCCCGCGGCGAGTACCGCGGCGATGGCCGGCAGCACGATCACCGACCCCGTCAGGGCCCGGCCGGCCACCACCTGGCGGGGGGACATCGGGGTGACCCGCAACTGGCGCAGCCAGCCCACGCCCTTGTCCTCGGCGACGCCGGTCCCGGTCGACAGGGCCGCGCCGAGGGCCCCGTAGGCGGCCATGGCCACCATGGAGGCGGTCTTCCACTCGGTTTCGCCGGTGCTGCCCAGGTTGGTGAAGAGCAGGTACATCAGCACCGGCATGCCGATGCCGAAGACGACGAAGGTGGTGTCGCGCAGCGTGCGGCGGACCTCCAGGCGGACATAGGCGGTGATCATCGGGTGTTCCCCTCGGAAGCGGTGGCGGCGCCCGTGAGGGCGAGGAAGGCGTCGTCCAGCGAGGGCGCGGTGACCTCGATGCCCCGCACGGCGTCGAGTGCGGCGAGGGCGCTGACGGTGGCGTCCGGGTCGTGCGTACGGAGCCGCGCCCGGTCTCCGCGTATCTCCACGGCGGTCACCCCGGGCAGTGCGGCGAGGAAGCCGGAGGAGCGGCTGGCCAGGTCCAAGGAGACCAGCGAGCCGCAGGCCGCGGCGCGGCGCAGGTGCTCCCCCGTGCCGTCGGCGACGGTCCGGCCGCGGTCGAGGACCACGATGCGGTCGGCGTGGGCGTCGGCCTCCTCCAGGTAGTGGGTGGAGAACAGGACGGTGTTGCCGCGGCGGGCGTAGCCCCGCATGGATTCCCAGAAGGCGCGGCGGGCCTCCACGTCGAGGGCGGCGGTCGGCTCGTCGAGCACGATCAGCTCCGGGTTGCCCGCGAGGGCGACGGCGAAGCGGACGCGCTGGGCCTGGCCTCCGGAGAGCCGGTCGACGCGTCGGCCGGCGAGGGCGGTGAGGCCGGCGAGTTCCAGCGCCTCGGCGACGGGCAGCGGCGCCGGGTAGGTGCGGGCCACGAAGGCGACGAGCTCCCGTACGGTGATCCGCGGGACGGCGCGCCCCTCCTGGAGCATCGCACCCACCCGCCCGGTCCGTACCGCCTGCTCGGGGGTCTCGCCCAAGAGGCGCACGCTGCCCGCGTCGGGCTCGTTCAGGCCGAGCAGCAGGCTGATGAGGGTGGACTTCCCGGCGCCGTTGCGGCCCAACAGGGCGACCGTCTCACCGCGCCGGACAACGAGGTCGATGCCCGCGACGGCCTGGACGGGGCCGAAGGATTTGGCGGCGCCCCGGAACCGGATCGCGGCCTGCGCACCCGGCGCGGTGGCCGCCGGAGCGTCCGCCGCCGTACGCGGTGTCTTCGTCGTCTGCGTCATGTCCACCACGCTAGGGAGCGGGGCGGTTCCCCCGGCAGATGCGCATGTACGGACCCCGGCGGTACACATGTCACAGCCCTGGGGTTATGGGCGCCGCCCCGAGGGAGGAGCAGGCCCACACTGGTTACAGCTTGCGCACCTCGCTCTCGGGGAGCTTTGCCCACCAGTGGTGGTAGCGGCTGTAGACCGTGCTCTCGCGGTCGTTGAGGAAGGTTGTCAGCGACTGGGCCTCTTCGGCGAGCCCGTCCCAGGTGGCGGGCGACAGGGGATGGAAGGCGGTGGCCTCGATGCCGTCGTCCAGCGGGCGCCACACGCCGGCGACGTGGCCGTCCACCAGCAGGGTGGGCAGCACATCGCCGTTGCGCCGGATCACCAAGGGGCGGTAGGCGGCAGGGATCAGCCGGCTGCGGTCGGCGTAGGCCAGCAGGGTGCTGTCCCACATGGCCATGAGCCGGGGCGGGGCGGGAGTGCCGGCGGGCGGCCTGGAAGCGCCCGGGAGGTCGAACAGCGTGCTGCCGTCCGGACCTTGGAGCTGTTCGACGGCGCCCCCGAGAGCGTTCAGCGCCGCGCGAACGGGTGCCCGCTGCGCCATGGCGAACTGTGCCACGTCCGCGACCGAGGCGGGCCCGAACCCCGCCAGGTAGCGCAGGACCAGCGCTTGCAGCGACCGTGGCTCCGCCTCTCGGCCCGCAGGCGGGGCAGGGGTTCCGGCAGCGACGAACGACGGTCGCTGGCCGAACGACCAGGGTGCGTCCGTCGGGGCATGGTGCAGCGGCGCGTACCCCTTCAGCCCCCACCACGCCCCGTCCTTCCTCTCGGCGCCGAACCGCTCCTCGGCCCACGCCTGCATCTGCGCCGAGGTCCGCGGCCGGCGGGCGAAGGCCAGCAGTTCCGGCATCAGCTCGTGGGCGTCCGCGGGGGTCAGTCCCGTAGCGGCGAAGCGGAACCCGAGCCTGGAGGCGTACAGGGTGGGCTGCATCGCCGCGCGGAACACCGGGTAGTCCTCGGCGTGCACGGCGTGCAGGGTGATCCGCATCAGGGTCGCCTTGACGACCGAGCGTGCGGCGAAGGCGGCGTCGAGCTCGGCCGGAGCGAAACCGGTGAGCCTGTTCCACAGCGCGATGTACGGCGAGGCCGGGTGCTGCGCCTGGAGCGCGACCACGCGCCGCACTCCTGCGGGGACGGCCAGCGGCTCCCGTTCCAGCAGCAGTTGGCGGCTGAGCGTGGCCCTGTTGAGTTCGCGCGCGGTGATCATCACAGCCCAGGATTCTGCCCGGCCCCCCACCGGGGGTTAGCCCTACCTGGAGCCGGGCGGGTAGCAGGGTCGTCCCGGGCGGTCGCGTCCGGACATGCTGAAGCCGGCACGTCCCACTGGTTTCCCCATGATTCCTTAGGAGTTGACTCATGCGTGAGCAGGCATGGCAGAGGTTTCGTCCCTCCGGGCGGCAGCGGAACGGCCGGCGCGGTGCTGTGGCGTCCGCGGCCGTAGTGGCCGTGGGCGTCATGACGATGGGTGTCCTGGCGCCGCCCGCGGCCTTCGCCGCCACCCGGCCGGACACCGTCCAGCAGAGGCTGAGCACGCTGGTGCGCTCCGAAGGCCTGCCCGCCGCGCTGGCGAGCGTCAAGAACCGTGAGGACCGTACCCGTACCTACACCGCGGGAGTGGGCGACCTGGCCACCGGCTCGAAGGTGCCCGTGGACGGTCAGGTGCGCATCGGCAGCAACACCAAGGTGTTCACCGCGGTGGTCGTGCTGCAACTCGTCGGTGAAGGGAAGATCGGCCTCGATCAACCGGTCGACACCTACCTGCCGGGCCTCGTCCGCGGGAAGGGGATCGACGGCGGTCGCATCACCGTCCGTCAGCTCCTGCAGCACACCAGCGGGCTTCCCAACTACACCAGTCACCTCGGCGACGACGTCCGGTACTACGAACCCCGCGAGCTCCTCGACATCGCGCTCCAGCACGAGGCCGACTTCGCCCCCGGGAAGGATTGGAAGTACAGCAACACGAACTACGTACTGGCCGGCCTGATCGTCCAGCAGGTCACCCAACGGCCCCTCGCCGAGGAGATCGACCGGCGCGTCGTCAAAGCCGTCGGGCTGCGCCACACCTACTTCCCCGCCCCCCGTGACGCGACCATCCGGGAGCCCCATCCCCAGGGCTACTACCAGGAATCGGCAGGCGCGCCTCTGCGCGACATCACGGAAATGGATCCGTCCTGGGGCTGGGCAGCAGGTCAGATGATCTCCACCAACTCCGACCTCAACCGGTTCTTCACCGCGCTCCTGGCCGGCCGTCTCCTCCCGGCGGCCCAGCTCGCCGAGATGCGCACCACCGTCGGCGGGGAAAGGACCGAATCCACCTTCGGCCCCGGCGCCCGCTACGGACTGGGGCTCGTGAGCAAGCCACTGCCCCTGTCGTGCGGCGGCGGCGTCTACTGGGGCCACGGCGGTAGCTTGCCGGGGTACGAGACGCGGGGCGGGGTGACCGACGACGGCCGCGCGGCCCACGTCGCGGTGACCGTTCAGCTGACCGACGAGGCCGCCAGGAAGCGTGTCGACACCGTCGTGGAAACGGCCCTGTGCCGCTGAACCGCAGCGCCGCTGCGTGGGCGCGGAAATCGGTCGCGCCCCGTGAGATGAGCCGTTAGCCTCCGCTGGCCCGGTGAGGTACGAGACGCGACGGCAAGGAGCCAGGGATGCAGACCGAGGGCCCGCGGACCGACCGTCTGGGTTTGCTGCTCGCCCAGTTCGACCAGGCCAGGGAGATGGCCCGGGTGCGGCTGGCGGGGCTCGGTGACGAGGAGTACCTGTGGGAGCCGGTGGCCGGTTGCTGGTCGATCCGGCGCCGGGGAGAGGCAGTGACGCCGAGGGCGTACGGGCCGGGCGAATGGGTGCTCGACAAGGGCGCCCCGGACATCCCGGCCAACGAGTACGCCGAGATCGCCCGGCAGGCTGCCGACGGCATGACGGTCGCCAAGATCGCCGAAGACTGGAGCGTGAGCGCCGACCGGGTCGAGCAGGTCCTCGCCCACACCGGTGCGCCGGAGCCCGACGAGGCGCCGGTCGCCACCATCGCGTGGCGGCTGGCGCACCTGCACTCGTGCTTCGCGGGCCAATGGGAGTGGACCTTCGGTGAACGGCGGCGGGAGCCCAGGCTGCTGGTCGACTTCACCCCCTGCGCCGCCTTGTCACTCGAGCGGTTCTGGGACCTGATCGACCGCTGGCGCGACAGCGTCGCCGCCGTCACCGGGGAGCAGCTCGACACGGTCGGCTTCTCGCAGTACCCGTACGGCTCCGATCCCGGCGACCCGTTCGTCACCGTCCTGGCGGGCGCCAACCTCGAATTCATCCACCACATGGCCGAGGTCGCGTTGCTCCGCGACCTGTGGCGGGCCCGCTCCACCCCTGCCGGGGTAGGTCACCACCAGTACACGGGGTACCGGGCGCTGCCCGAGCGGGCGCGTGAAAGGGCGCAGCCCGCGAGGACGAGGAGGACCACCGATCCGGCGAGGAGCGGCACGAAGGTCCTGGGGTCGGGTGTCCTCAGGACGATGACGACGGCCGTCGCGCAGGCCGGGGAGTGCGGGGTGCGGGTCACGGTCATCAGGGCCAGGCCGAGGCCGGCCGCGACGGCCGCCACCCAGGGGGCACTGCCCAGGGCGGCGAGGGCCCCGTACCCGACGGCGGCGCAGAGCAGGTGGCCGGCGATCACGCTGCGGGGCTGGGCCAGCGGCAGGCCGGGCACGCTGTGGACGATCGCGGCGGACGCGGCCAGCGGCGGTATGAGGACGGGCTCGTGGACCACGGCGCCGATGGCCACCAGAGCCAGCATGACGGCGGTGGCGGCGCTGACGCTGTGCAGGGCGGCGCCCGGCGACGGCGGGGCGGGGGCGCGTCCCACGAGGCGGGGCAGCACCCGGGCGGGTGGCCGGTCGGGCGCGGGCTGCGGCGACGGCGACGGCGACGGCGACGGCGACGGCGACGGCGGGAGTGTGATGGTCCGGTCGGTGCTCAAGAGAATGGCGTCTTCGAGGAGGGGCCGACGGACGTGGGTCCGACGGCGGTGATCGGCAGGGGCAGGAGCGGCTTCGGCTCGTACCGCTGTGACGGCCCCTGCGATCGGCAGGGCCGGGGACACTGCGGAGGCCCGGTGTCGGGGCGGCCGTGTACTCCCTTGGATCATACGAAGCCCGACAAACCGCGCGGCGGCCAGGTCCCCCCGAACGCCGCCGTACGGTGCGCTCGGCCGCCGGGCCCGGGTCAGCCGAGCGCTGCCAGGACCCGGTCGGGGGTCAGGGGCAGGGTCCGCAGGCGTCGTCCCGTGGCGTTGCTCACGGCGTTGCCGATCGCGGCGGCGGCGCCGACGATGCCGATCTCGCCGATTCCCTTGCTGCCCATGGGGTTGAGGTGCTTGTCGTGCTCGTCGATCCAGTGGGCTTCGATGTCGGGCACGTCGGCATGGACCGGTACGTGGTAGGCGGCGAGATCGCTCTCCACGAAGTCCCCGTGGACAGGGTCGAGCGTGCTGTTCTCGGTCAGGGCCATGCCGATGCCCATGGCCATGCCGCCCACGAACTGCGAGCGTGCCAGCACGGGGCTGAGGATGCGGCCGGCGGCGAAGACGCCGAGCATGCGGCGCACGCGTACCTCCCCGGTGACCGTGTCCACCTGGACTTCGGCGAAGTGCGCACCGAACGCGTGGCGGGCGTAGGGGGACTTCTGCCCCGCCGATTGGGCCGTGTCGGCCGACGCGGAGAGTCCCGCGGCGGGGAGGGGCCCGTGGTGGCGCTCCGTACGGGCCAGCAGGGCGGTGCAGGCGTCGTGCACCGCCCAGCCCCAGGACGCGGTGCCGGCGGAGCCTCCCGCGCCGGTGGCCTGCGGCAGGCCGGTGTGCCCGATGGCCACGGTCACCGACCGCACCGGGACCCCGAGGGCGTCGGCGGCCACCTGGGTGAGGACGGTACGGGCGCCGGTGCCGATGTCGGTGGCGTTGACCTCGACGACGCAGGTGCCGTCGGGCCGGGCGTGGGCCCGGGCGGTGGACGGGGTCACGAGGTACGGGTACGTGGCGGCCGCCACCCCCCGGCCCACGAGGTACGGCCCGTCCCTGCGGGCGGCACGCGGGTGGGTCCAGCCGAAGCGTTCGGCGCCCTCCCGCAGACACTCCACGAGGTGCCGGCTGCTGAAGGGGCGGCCGCTGTCCGGTTCCTTCGCGGGCTCGTTGCGGATGCGCAGTTCGATCGGGTCGATGCCGAGCGCGTCGGCCAGCTCGTCCATGGCCGACTCCAGCGCGTACATGCCCGGCGCTTCCCCGGGGGCGCGCATCCAGGACGGCGTGGGGACGTCCAGGGCGACGGCCCGGTGTGTGGTGAGGCGGTCGGCGGCGGCGTACATGACGCGGCCGGGGACCGCGGCCTGCTCCACGAATTCCCTGACGCGGGAGGTATGGGTGGTGACCTCGTGCGCGAACGCGGTCAAGGTTCCGTCCGGGCGGGCCCCGAGGCGGACCCGGTGCAGGGTCGGAGCGCGGTGGCCGACCGTCGCGGGCAGCTGACGCCGGGGCAGGGCGAGGGTGACGGCGAAGCCCGTGTGGCGGGCGGCCATGGCGGCCAGGACGACGTGCGGGCGAGGCGTTCCCTTGCAGCCGAAACCTCCGCCGACGTGTTCCGAGACGACCGTGACGCGCTCCTCGGGCAGGCGCAGGAGGGAGGCCAGGGCGGAACGCACCAGGCCGGCCCCCTGGCTCGAGTCGTACACGGTGAGGTGCTCGCGTCCCGCGTCCCAGACGGCGGTGGCCGCGTGCGGCTCCATGGGGTGGTTGTGCAGCGGGGGAACCTCGTACGAGCAGTCGACCCGGACCGGCGCCGCGGTGAGGGCCGCCTCCGGATCCCCCTGCTCCCGGTGGGCGGGGTGCCCGCCGTTGACGGTCTCGGGCGTGTAGAGGCCGGGGTGGTCGGCCCGCAGTACGACGTCGTGGTGCGCGCTCTCGTAGGTGACCCGGACCGCGGCCGCGGCGGCCCGGGCGGCTTCCGGGGACCGCGCGATCACCAGCGCCACGTACCAGCCGCGGTGCGGGACCGCGGTGTCCTGGAGCACTTGGAGCGTGGGATCGTCCGACGGGCCCAGGCGCGGGGCGTTGTAGGGCGTGAGGACGTCGATCACCCCGGGCAGCGCCCGTGCGGCCCCGGTGTCGATGGCGGTGACGCGGCCACTGGCGACGGTCGCGGGTACCGCGCGGGCGTGGGCGCCGCCCTCGGGGGCGTGGTCGGCGGCGTAGCGGGCGGTGCCCGTGATCTTCTGGCGGCCTTCCGCCCGTTCGGCGGGGGTACCGAGTGCGGTGGGGCGCATTGCGGCTCCTCGTAGGGGTTCGGCTCCGTCTGCCACGGGGTGCTGCGCGGTGGGGCTACGGGTTGCGAGGAGCGGCCTGTGCCCGGCGGGCGAGCGTCGCGAGGACGTCGCGGGCCAGGTTGCGGGCGAGCGGCACCTTGTAGGCGTTGTCCCGGAGGGGGCGTGCCTGGGCCAGCTCCTCCTCGACGGCCTCCCGCAGGTTGGCGGCCGTCGGTTCGGCGCCGTTCAGCCGGGCTTCGGCGGTGGTGGCGCGCCAGGGGCGGTGGGCGAGGCCTCCGAAGACGAGACGGACACGGCAGACGCGGCCGCCGTCGTCGAGTTCGAGGACGGCGGCGACGGAGGCCAGCGCGAAGGCGTACGAGGCACGGTCGCGGGCCTTGCGGTACAGGGACACCGCGCCGGGCGGGGCGGTCGGCAGGACTACGGCGGTGACGATCTCTCCGTCCCGCAGGACGGTGTCCTGCTCGGGGTGGTCTCCGGGCAGCCGGTGGAAGGCCGTCATCGCCACCGTGCGCTCCCCGTCCGGGCCGTACAGCTCGATGTCGGCGTCGAGGGCTGCCAGGGCGACGGCCATGTCGGAGGGGTGGGTGGCGATGCATGCGGCCGAGTGGCCGAGGACGGCATGGTCCCGGTGGACCCCGTCACGGGCGGCGCACCCGCTGCCGGGCCGGCGTTTGTTGCAGGGCTTGGACACGTCCTGGAAGTACGGGCACCGGGTGCGCTGGAGGAGGTTCCCGCCGGTGGTGGCCACGTTGCGCAGTTGTCCGGAGGCGCCCGCCAGCAGCGCCTGCGTGAGGACGGGGTAGCGGGCGCGTACGAGCGGGTGCGCGGCGAGGTCGCTGTTGCGGGCCGTGGAGCCGATGCGCAGGCCTCCGTCGGGCAGCTCCCGCACCTCGTGCAGCGGGAGCCGGCTGATGTCGATGAGGGCCGCCGGTGTCTCGACACCCAGTTTCATGAGGTCGACGAGGTTGGTGCCGCCGCCGAGGTAGCACGCGCCGGGGAGGCGGGCGTGGGCGGCGACGGCTTCCTGGAGGCCGGTGGCCCGCAGGTACGCGAAGGGCTTCACTCGGTCACGTCCGTCACGTCCATCACGTCCGTTACGGCGTCGACGATGCGGGGGTAGGCGCCACAGCGGCACAGATTGCCGCTCATTCGCTCCCGGATCTCCGGAGCGGTCAGCGGGACCGGGCCGGGCTCGGCGAGGACGCCGTCGGGGGTGACGTGCGAGGGATGGCCGGACGCGGCTTCGTCGATCGCTCCCAGGGCGGAGCAGAGCTGGCCCGGTGTGCAGAAGCCGCACTGGAAGGCGTCGCGCCGCAGGAAGGCCTCCTGGAGCGGGTGCAGGGCGCCGTCCGGGGCGGCCAGGCCTTCCACGGTGGTGACGGCGGCGCCGTCCTGGGCCACGGCGAGGAGCAGGCAGCTGTTGACGCGCCGTCCGTCGACCAGGACGGTGCAGGCCCCGCACTGGCCGTGGTCGCAGCCCCGCTTCGGCCCCGTGAGGGCGAGGTGCCCGCGCAGGGCGTCGAGCAGGGTGACGCGGTGGTCCAGCCGTAGGTCGTGATCGGTGCCGTTGACGCGCAGCGTGATGCGCGCATCCAGGGCGGCGGGCGCCGCGCCCTCGGCCGTGCCGGGCCCGCCGCCTGCGGGGTCGCTGTGCCGGGGGTCGCTGTGCTGGGGGTCGCTGCCGCTCGTCACCGCCGCCTCCGATCCCTGTACGTCACCGGTGCTCGCCACCTCTCGCACAGCCTGGCCCATCGCGGGCGCTCCGGCATCCGCGGGCGCCCCGCGGCACGGAGCCCGGTGTGGTGGCCGGCCCTACGTGGCCGGGCCGACGGGGAAGAGGGCCGCCGAATCGCTCAGCGCCAGCAGCCGCAGCATCTGGTGGCTGGGCGCGGTCAGCCGCAGGACGTGGCCCGATTCCTCTGCGCGACGGCGGGCGGCCAGGAGGACGCCCAGGCCCGACGAGTCGCAGAAGGACGAGTTCCGCAGGTCGATGTCGATGGTGGCGTCACGCGACGCATGGGAGACGGCGAAGAGCAGGGCGCTGCGCAACTCCTCCGCGTGGTCGAGGTCCATGTCCCCCCTGACGTGCACCACGCAGGTTTCGGGGGTGGGTGCGGTGAGCCCTGCCTCTGGTTCGTCGTCGTCGTGCTCGTGTCCGGCCGTCATGACGCACCTCCTCGTGCAAGTGGCGCCTGCCCCCTCAGCCGGCCGTCAGTCGCCCGGAGCCCAGAACGCCGCCGGCCGTCCGGTGCCGGGAGCGACGTCCTGCCACTTCCCGGGCAGGGCCAGGACCACGACCGCCGAGGTGGGGAATCCGTCGCGGATCCGGCGCACGAGGCTCTCGGGCCCCGTCCCGCACAAGGCGACGGCCAGCTCGTGGATGCCGGAGTTGTGACCCACCATCAGCAGGTCGGTGACGGCCTCGCCCGTCTCGGCCAGTACGGCCATCAGGGTGTCGGTGTCGGCGTTGTACAGCCGGTCCTCGTAGACGGCGGGGGGCGGTTCGGGCAGCCGGGACACCATCAGCTGCCACGTCTCCCGGGTCCGCAGCGCCGACGAGCACAGTGCGAGGCCGAGGGGGTGACCGGACTCCGCGAGCCATTGGCCCGCCTTCGGTGCCTCCCGTCGGCCCCGGTCGGCCAGCGGGCGGTCGAAGTCGTCGATGGTGCCCTTGGGGACGGCTTTGGCATGCCGTACGAGCACGATCCGGCGTTCGCCCTGTGCAGTCACCGTCTTCTCCTTCTCCACGCTCACGCGACCGGCTGCGGCCGTATGTCGACACGCCTACCCGTATCGGGTCCCCTCAGTCGGCCGGTGAGGCCGACGGGGTGTCACCCGAGCGCCACGCATCGTGACCGACGCCGTGCGAGCCGTCGCTCTTCGTGTCAGCGTGAGGCCGGGGGGGAACAGTGATCCGCGCGTCAGAAGGAGTTGCCGTCATGAGTCGTAAGCAGGACAAGCGCCCGGAGTCCGGCAAGGGCCGCGAGGAGCCCGGACCCCGGCAGCAGCCCGGCCAGGACCCGGTACACCCCGAGTCCGGCATGCGGGCCCGCGGGAAGAGCCCCGAGGAGATCAGGCGCGAGGGTGACCCGCCGGCCGGGGACCGCGGCCGACGCGACGACGCGCGCTAGCCTGCGGCGTACTGGCGGCGAGGGCTGGGAACGCCCGTCCGGACTCGCCGCCGTGCCGCGGCGCATACGCGCTCGCGATGAGAAGAGCGGCCAGGTCGACGGAAGGGAGCCACCGGTGCAGAGGGACGCCCGTTCCGCCTCCGATGGCGATGCGGCCTTGGCGAACATCAGGCGGGCGGAGGTCTCGCTGAATTCGAACGCCTTCCCCCTCGAAGTATCCGACCGGGCTCACGCGGCCCTCGACACCGCCCGGCAGGCCTTGCGGCACGGCGACGGCCCTGCGGCTCTGGCTGCTTCCACCCTCGCGATCCAGCTTCTCGCCGACGCCCTACGCTGAGAGCCCCGGCCGAGCAGACGTATGCCGCTCCTCGGCACCGCGGGTCCTCTCAGGGAAGCGGTGTTCCGCGGGTACCTCCTTGGCTGGGCTGATCGGGTCATCCGTCGTCCCCACGACGGGGAGAGCGCCGTCACGCGCTCGGTCCGAAGCCCTCCCCCTCATCCTCCTCCTCGATGAGGTGTACGGCGGCCTCCTCCGCCGATGCGGCTCCACCGTTCACGCCCACGTCGCGGGCCCGGACGGAGAGCTGGTGCCCGGGGCCGGCCTCCTCGGACGGGGCCAGTCGTCCCGCCCGTACCGGACCGGCCTGGGCGGGTTCGCCGCCCCCGTCGGCGGATTCCTCCCAGGTCCGCTCGTCGGCATCGGCGTCCACCTCGGGAACCTCGCGGGCGAGGCGTCGGTCGAGGCTCTCCCCGGTGTGTCCTTCCTCCGCCGTGGTGCCGTGGTCATGGACCGCCAAGGGCCTCTCGGGCGGCGAGTACCCCGTATCGAGGCTCTCGTCGAGACCCGGCTCGTCCAGGGCGTTCTCCATGTCGGGTTGCGCCTCGGCCGGGTCGTCCGGGTCGGCCGACTGGTAGACGTCGTCACCGTGGGGTGCGGTACTGCTCATGGTTTCTGCCTCTCAGCGGGCGGAGTCTCCCCCGGCGGAACTCCGCCGCCCGGTTCGAGCCCTGTTGTCAGACGGGGATCGGGGTCCGGATTGCTTTCGGGGATGTCTTTGGCCATACCTGGCGGCTCCCCACGATCGAGGCCGTCATGCACGCCGGGGTCATCGGATGAGCCTCGCCGACGTCCACCGCGGCAGGCGGCGACCGGCGGCGGGCGACGTCGTCACGGCCGGTGCCCGGCCGACCAGGGTGCAGCCTCAGAACCTTCGGGCCCCTCGGGCTCCGGGGTCGTTGCCAGGTATTCCTCAGCCGCTCGTACCGCCTGGTGGGGGTTGCGCCGGCCCATGAGTATGCACAGGGTGTACGCGGCGTCGTCCAGTGCTCGCCGGGCCTCGGCATCCCCCGGCGCGGCCCGGACACGGTCCCGACAGACGCGGAAGCGAGCCAGTGCCACCTGGGCCCGGCTGCGGCCCGGCAGCAGTCCGCCGGGGAGTTCATCGGCCGGGGTGCGCGAGGCCCGCACCGCCATCCGCAGCGCCCTCTCCACCCGCCTGGGCACCGGGACGCCCCGCGCGTACTCCGCCAGCGCTCGGGCCACCTCGCGGACCGTGATCCCGGCCGTGCCCGCCGCCACGGCCAGGATCCTCCTGGCGGCGGGGGCCGTGCACGGGGTGAGCGCCATCAGCACTCCGACCGCCCACGCCACGGCGGGCTCCTCGACGACGGGGTGCGGGGGTTCGGACGCAGCAGGAACCACGACGGTGCCATCCCTCCGCTCTGGGGCGGTGTCCGTGAGAGCGAGCAGTACGTGCAGTATGAGTCGTCCGGGGCCGTGCCGCGCCGTGGCCGGGTCCCCTCACGCGCCGGGGACGGTCGGCCGCCCGGCGGCCGGTGTCTGGTCGAGGGTGAACAGGCCGCCGTCCGGGTCCCGCACCGTGACCTGCTGCCCGGTGCCCCGCCACGGGCCACTGTCCGTGACGATGCTGCCGCCGTGTTCGAGTGCCGCCGCCATGGCTGCCTCCACGTCGGGGACTTTGAAGTGGACCAGCCAGCGGGGCCGCAACTGGGGCTCGCGGGACCCGCTCTCCACCGGACCGCTGTTCAGGCGTGCCACCGCCTGACCCTGATGCCGCAGGACCACCTGGTCCTGCTCGTACGAGACCTCGCAGCAGCCGGCGCTCCCGTCCGCCCATTCCAGGACCTCGCCGTAGAAGACAGCGGCGTCGAACGCGTTCTTGGTGTGCAGTTCCAGCCACGCGGGTGCTTCGCCGTCGCCCACCCGCCATTCGGACAGGACGCGACCCTCCCAGATGCCGAAGGACGCGCCCTCGACGTCGGTGGCCAGTGCCGCCCGGCCGCGGGGCGGGTAGGCGACCGGGCCGACCCCGACCGTGCCTCCGCGTCCGCGGATGCGCGCCACCGCGGCGTCGGCGTCGTCGACAGCGAAGTACGCCGTCCAGGCGACGGGTACCGCGAACTCGCCGGCGACCGCCCCGATGCCCGCGACGGGCACACCGTCCACTTCGGCGACGGAGAACGCCTGCCCGAGACCGCCTTTGCGGAAGCTCCAGCCGAGCACGGCGCCGTAGAAGCCCTCCGCCGCACGGAGATCACGTGCCATGAGGCTCAGCCAGCACGGCGCGCCCACGCTGTCGGCCGTCATCTGCACCACGGTCCGCCTCCTTCCCTGGCCCGTCGCCCTACACCTCGACGCTGTCGATCCTGCGGGGACTGGACTCACGCCTTCCCCCGCGCGAACGACTTATGCGCAGCCCGGGGCATCGGGGTTAGCCGCGCGCGAGACCGGGCAGTCGCCCCGAAGACGAAGCGGGCGCGGGAGAACGGTCCGCCGGTCCGCCGAGATCAAGGAATGCGCGCAAGGAACGCGAGCGAGGAACGAGCAGGGAAAGGGAGCACCGATGACCAGGACTCGGCCGTGCTGGCGCGACCGGTGGATGCTGACCGCGGGCGCCGCGGGCCCCGTATGGCTGGTGGCGCGGCAGGTCACGGGACGGAGGCAGCGGTGAAGGCCTCGAAGATCGCTTACAAGCCGGTGGGACTGGCCCTCGGCGCCACCGGTGGCGCGCTGGCCGGCGCCGCGTTCAGGCAGGTCTGGAAGCGGCTCGGTCACGAGGACGACGCGCCGAAGGCCACCGACCAGCACCGGTCGTGGCGGGAGATCCTCATCGCCGCGGCGCTGCAGGGTGCCGTCTTCGCAGTCGTGAAGGCGTTGATCGACCGCAGCGGCGCATTGGCCGCCAAGCGGGTCACCGGCACTTGGCCCGCCTGACCCCCACGCTTGCCGCGCCGCAACCGGCGGCGGCTCAGGGAGAGGTGACGGCCTGCTCCAGCAGGCCGTGAAGGACGCGCTGCTCCCGCGGGTTGAGGCCCGACAGCGGGGAGTCCACGGCGAGGAGCGCGAGGAGACGCGCCCGCAGTGCGGCGCCCTCAGCGGTGAGGACGAGGTGTTTGGCGCGGCGGTCGGTGGGGTGCGGGTGGCGCTCGACCAGGCTCTGCTTCTCCAGCTTGTCGACGACGAAGGTGGTGTTGGAGGGCTCGCAACTCATGCGTTCGGCGAGCTCCCGCATGGTCATCGGCCCGCTCAACTCCCGCAGCGCGGTCGCCTGGGGCGCGGTGAGCCCCAGAGTGGCGGCACGCTCCCGTACATGCTCCGCGATCCGCTGGGCCAGTCCGTTCACCAGACCGCACAGCTGTCGCTCCGCGATGGCCTGCTGCTCGGGGGGCGTCGTCATGGCACCACCCTAACAAGTCCGTCAAGACGAAACATTTCTAGCTTGAATGATTCGAACTTGATGCTTATGGTGGGCGTCGTCGCCGCGGGAAACGCCGCGACGACCTGATTGACGACTTAGACGACTTACAGGAGAGAACCCCATGGCCGACTTGACGGTGGACCAGGACGTACGACTGCGCCGGCCGGCGGGAATCCGCTCGATATGGCTGGGCGACACGAAGGTGTCGTACGTCCCGGACGGTGATGTGCGGCTCCGGCCGCTCCAGCTGCTCCAGGACACCACCGACGAGGTGTGGGCCGCGCACCCGGAGTACCTGGACGCCACGGGCCACCTCGCGGGCAGCGTCGGCGCTCTGCTGGTGGAGCACGGTGACCGTGCGCTGCTGATCGACGCGGGCTTCGGCCCGCAGACGCACGAGTCGCCGGACGGCCCCGTCCACGCGATCCACGGGGGTGCGCTCGTGCACAACCTGGCCGAACTCGGTCACGCCCCCGAGGACATCGAAGCGGTGGCCTTCACCCACCTCCACGCCGACCACCTCGGCTGGGCCTGCCACCCCGCCCCCGGCAGCGACCGGCCCGTGTTCGCCCACGCCGAGTACCTGATCTCCGAACCCGAGTGGGACCGGCGCGACCTCCTGGAAGCCCAGGGCATGACCGAGCAGGTCGCGGCCCTGGCACCGCGGGTGCGTACGGTCACGGACGGGCAGGAGATCTTCCCCGGCGTGCGCGTCCGGATCACCCCCGGCCACACCGTCGGGCACGCCGAGTACGTCATCACCGGGGGCGGACGGCGCCTGATCGCCTTCGGTGACGCCATGCACTCGCCGATCCAGGTCGGCCACCCCGACTGGTCCGCGGCCTTCGACCACGACCGCGCCCAGACCGCCGACCACCGCCGCCGCCTCGTCGCCGAGCTGGCGGAGCCGGGCACGATCGGATTCGGCGTCCACTTCGCCGACGTGGTGTTCGGCCACGTCCAGCAGGATGGCCTCGGGCCGGCCTGGCACCCCCTGGACGCCTGACCCTCCCGGGCCGGGTCGAATCCGTGCGCCGTGAACCCGGGCTGATTGCGGTCCCCCGATCCGGGTAGCCGCAGATCATGTCCGCTCTGCTGACCGACGCCACCTTGTCCCTGGTGGCCCACGGCTACGGGTGGGCCCCGGACCTGCGCCGGGCGCATGACGGTGCAGCCCTGGTCCACACCCGGCTGCTGGGCCACCCCACGGTGCTTCTGCACGGCCCCGAGGCCGTCGCCCTCTTCTACGACGAGGGCCACGTCCATCGCCACGGGGCCCTTCCGGCTCCGGTGCTCGACACCCTTTTCGGCCGGGGAGCGGTGCACACCCTGGACGGGGAACCCCACCGGGTGCGCAAGGAGCTGTTCGTCTCCTTGCTGATGGCCCCGGACGCCGTCAAGGCCCTGACCGACAGCGTCGGGGCGGGCTGGCGCGAGGCCGTGCCCACCTGGGAAGGCCGCAGGGTGGTGCTCTTCGACGAGGTGGCCACGCTGCTCACCCGGGCCGTCTGCGACTGGGTCGGTCTGCCGGTCCCGGACGACGCGGCCAGGGAGATCGCCGAGGACTGCGTCGCCATGGTCGACGGCTTCGCCACCGCCGGGCCCCGGCACGTACGGGCCCGGCGCGCCCGGCGCCGCCAAGAGCAGGCCCTCGCGGCCGCGGTCACCGACCTCCGCGGGCACGGACCGCACCCGGACGGCATCTTCTCCGCGTCCCGGCACGCCTGCGTGGCCGGGAGTCCGCTGGAGGCGGTCGCCCTGCACCGTGAGCCGGACGGCACACTGCTCGATCCGCACACGGCGGCCGTCGAGCTGCTGAACATCATCCGTCCGACCGTGGCCATCGCCTGGTTCGCCGTCTTCGCCGCCCACGCCCTCCACCGCCATCCCGGCCGGCGTGAGCAGCTCCGCTCCGGCGGCCCCGCCCACGCCCGCGCGTTCGCCCATGAGGTCCGCCGCTTCTATCCGTTCGTACCTTTCCTCGGAGCTCGCGCCGTCGACGACTTCACCTTCGCCGGGGACCAGGTCCCGGCCGGGACCCTGCTGCTCCTCGACGTGTACGGGCACCATCACGACCCCGACCTGTGGGAGAGGCCGTACCACTTCGACCCCGGGCGCTTCCTCGGCCGCGAGCCGGGCCGCGATGAACTGATCCCCCAAGGCGCAGGCGACGCACGCACCGGCCATCGCTGCCCCGGCGAGGACATCACGCTCTCCCTGCTCGCCACGCTCGGTCCCGCGCTGGCCGACCTGGACTTCGCCGTACCGCAGCAGGACCTCTCCATCCCGCTGAACCGGATCCCGACGCGGCCGCGCAGCGGATTCGTCATCGAGACCGGACAGCAGCCGGCGAACGCGGCCGGTGCGGGCGGAACGGGCGGAGGGGGCGGTGCCGGAGACCGGCCGATATATGCCGATGGGTGACATACCGTGCGGCCATGAGTGATCGCGCGATGCAGGAACCGACCCTCCTCCTTCTGACCGCGCTCGCCGACGAGCCCCGCCACGGCACGCCATCGCGCGCGAGGTGGAGCTCATCTCGGGCGGGCGCGTCACGATGCGGACCGGCACCCTGTACGGGGCCTTGGAACGCCTCCTGGGTCAGGGGCTGACCGAAGTCCACGAGGAGCAGATCGTCGACAGTCGGCTGACCGTCCGCGCTGAGCGGTCGCTTCGCAGCCCGGCTCCCGGTGCGCGTTCGCCGGCGCGGCGGGTACCGCGGGCTCGGGTGCACCGCCCTGGCCGTGCGCCCGCGGGGCGCGAGCCAGCGATCGTGGGTCTGGCTGCCGACGGCGGCCTCGGGGTTGCGGCGCTCGTCCGGGGCCATCACGGCCCTTCGCATGCCCGTCCGGCGGCGCCCCGGGATGCGGGCGCCGTGGGCGCGGATGAGGATGGAGCGGTGGACGCCCTGGACTCCGCGGCAGACCGCGAGTACCGGATGCTGCGGCACATCGTGAACGGCACGAACGCCGGCGTGGCCGTCCTCGACACCCGGCTGCGGTACCTCTACGTCAACCCGCGCATGGCGCGCTGGAACGGGATCCCCGCCGAGGACCTCATCGGCCACACGCTCGCCGAGCTCTCCCCCCACGTCCACCGGTCCGAGGGCGTACTGCGCCAGGTGCTGCTCGACGGACAACCCCGGGAACTGGTCCTCAGCGGCAGCACCCGTGCCGCGTCCGCTTTCGAGAGGCGGGAGTGGCGCAGCACGTACCACCGCTGGGAGGAGGACGGCCGGGTGTTCGGGCTGATCGGTGTCGGCCTGGAGGTCAGCGCCCCCCGCCACTACCTGCGCGCCCTGGAGAGCGCGCACCGCCAGCTCACGCTGGTGGACGCGGCAGCGGCCCGGATCGGGAGCACCCCGGACCTCGACACCACCTGCGCCGAGCTGGCCGACTTCCTGGTGCCCGGCCTCGCCGACGTGGTCACCGTCGAGGTGCTCGCCGAGGAGGGAGCGGGTCGCGCCAGGCCGCTCAAAGGGGTGCTGAGGCTGCGCCGGGCGGCGATGGCCGCCGCGCCCGAGCTGCTGGAGCAGGTGCGGGCCTTCGGCAGGCCCGGCGCGTACATCGACTACCAGCCCGGCTCGGCGATCCCCCGCTGCCTGGAGACCGGACGGCCGATTTACGACAACCTCGCCTCCGACGAGGCCTTCCGTGCCGCCGCACCCCAGCCCGAGCGGGTCGCCGCATACCGGGCGCTCGGCATCCACTCCGCCCTCGTCGTCCCCCTCCTCGCCTCGGGTCAGGCCATCGGCACCGTCTCCCTGGCTCGGGCCGGCGAGTCGCCCACGTTCACGCAGGAGGACATCAAGGCGGCCCAGGCCCTGGCCGAACGGGCCGCCGTGAGCCTGGCCAACGCCCGGCACTACACCCGCGAGCACACCATGGCCCTGGAGCTGCAGCGCGCGCTCCTCTCCGAGCCGACGCTGCCGCATCCGGACCTGGAGGTCGCCTCCCGCTATCTGCCCTCGGGCACCGGCGCGCTGGTCGGCGGTGACTGGTTCGACACCATCGCCCTGCCGGACGGCCGAACCCTGCTGGTCATGGGGGACGTGATGGGCCACGGGGTCGAAGCGGCCGTCGCCATGAGCCACTACCGGTCCATGCTGCGCACCCTGGCCACCACCGGCCTGGCTCCCGAGGAGATCCTGGAGCAGGCCGACCACATGATCACGATGTTCGGGTTCGAACGCGTCGCCACCTGCCTGCTCGCCCTCGTGGACACGTCACAGAACACGTGCACGTACGCCAGCGCCGGCCATCTCCCTCCCGCCCTGATCCGGACCACCGGCGGCACCCTGTTGCTCCCGGTTCCCCCCGGCCCTCCGCTGGGCACCGGCTTCAGCGGCTACCGGTCCGTGACCCGGACCCTCCAGCCCGGCTCGGTGCTGCTGCTGTACACCGACGGGCTCCTGGAGCGCCGGGAGGAGGACATCAACACCTCGCTCCGGCGCCTCGCCGACCTCGTCCTGCCGACCGGCGTACCGCTCGAAGAAGTACTCGACACCGTGCTGCTCCGGCTCGCGACGGCCCCCGTCGAGGACGACACCGCCGTCCTCGTCGCCCGTGTCCGTAGCACCTGACCGCCGGGCCGCCGGGCCGCCGGTGCCGTGGTGCCTCAGAACGCGGCCGCCGCCCATCGGGCCAGTTCCCGCTGTACGGCCGCGCGCTGCTCGGCCGTCGCCGGGGCGGCGCTGACCAGCGCGAAGTGCAGTCCCTCCGCGGCGCCGGACAGGAGGATCCGGCGGGCGCTCGTGCCGCCGGGCTCGGGGACGACGGCGATCGCTCCCGTGGTCCCGGGTCCGGTGACCGCGCCGAGGTCCGAGACGACCGTGGTCCGGGCGGGATCGAAGCCGGCGGGCAGGTGCAGTTCGGTCGGCGCGCTCGCGCCGGCGGCGCCACGCCAGACCAGCACTCCGTACGGCAGTTCCGTGCCGACCAGTCCGGTCAACTCCGGCATGGCGGACGGAATCTGATTCCACGTCATCAGCGAACCCGAGTCGCGCGAGCGGTCCTCGTAGAGGAACGCGAGCGCATGCCCGGCGACCGCACTCGGGTACAGCCGGTCCAGGAGCCTCGCGTCCTGGCGCAGGACCGGGGCGCCGCTGCCGTCGAGGCGTACGGCGGACAGGTCCTCGTCGTTCCAGGCGTCGCCCACAGTGCGGATCTTGCCCGGGTTGCCGTTCATCACCTCGTGATGGCGGCCGCTGTAGATGTCCCACTGCCACTGGGTCGCGGACAGTACGGGTCCGGCGGCGGCCGGGTTCTGCCACCAGGTGCGGCCGCCGAGTCCGCTGTCGAGCGCCTGGTACTGGCCCTTGACCACGGACGGGGCCTTGTCGGACGACGTGCCGGTCAGCGGATGGCCGAACTCGCTGACGAGCGCCGGGGCGTTGAGCGCGGTGGACCGGTCGCGTACGGAGTTGAAGTCCGCGGCGTACTCGCCGTCCTTCGCCTTGGACAGGTTGAAGAAGCCGGACATCCGCGCCTGGTCGTAGAAGTGGGTGTTGAACACGTACCGCGGCCCCAGGGTTCCCACGCCGCCGAGCCCGCCGGGCTGCTTCATGAAGGAGAGGTTGGAGTTCCAGAACATGTTCGGCTCGACGAGGGCGGCCTTGCCCTGCCAGCCCGCCGCGTCCATGCGCGCCCGGAACTTCTCATAGAAGGGCCAGAGCCGGCCCTGTTCCCAGGGGGCGCCGTCCTCGCCGCTCGCGTACTGGCCCGCGTAGGGCTCGTTGTACGGGTCGAACCCGGCGATGCCCGCGAACTCCGTCGCGTCCAGATGACCCGCGAGGTACGTCATCGTCGCCTGGGCGGTATCGAGGAACGCGTCCTGGACGCCGTTCCGGTTGACCCAGAAATCGCGCATGGCGCTCTTGACCGTCTGGTTCTGGGTGATGTTCTGGCCCCAGTGGACGCAGATCCCGCAGGACTCGCGCGGGTAGCCGCCCGCTTGGACCACCCAGCGCGGTGCGCCGTCGCCCGAGTACCAGCTGTCCTTGTCGAAGACGTAGCGCGAGAAGAGGTCCTGGTGGAAATCGGGATACACGCGCAGTCCGACGGCCAGGAACTCCCGCATCTGCGCGGTCGCCCGGCTCAGGTAGACCTCGTCGACCTGCCCGCGCACGGGCTCGGCAGCCGCCCACGACAGGAGGAACCGCACGGAGTTCGCCCCGCCCAGCTCGCGCAGGGCCCGCGCCGACTTCCGCGCGTCCTCGACGCCGGCGAAGGGCAGCCCGCCGTACTCGGCCAGCTTGGTCTCGCCCGAGACGTTGAAGCCGCGCAGGACGACCTCGCGCCCGTAACCGTCGACGAAGTGCGTGCCGCTGACGCCCACTTCGGCTTCCCGTGCGTCGTACGGGACCCCGGCGGCGGCGCTCGCGGGAGCTCCCGCGCACAGAGAGGACGAGGCGAGGACGGCGAGTACCGCACCCCACGCCCATCGGCCGGAACCATGCGCCTCACGCATCACCTGGGTCGTCATGGCCGTACTGTCATCCCCATCTGATGAATCGTCAACAATTTCAGCAGGCGCGCCGTACACAACCGGCCATGGTCGAGTACGGCACGGCACGCTGTGGCTTCCAGGTGGAAGGCGCCCGTGTGGGCTACTGCCGGGTGTCGTTGAGGGTGGCGCCGCGGAACCGGAGGCGTCGGCGGTGCGATCGGCGCCCGGACTCCCCGGACTCCCCGGTCACCGTCCCGGCCGCGTCCTTTCGGAGCGCGCCGCCGGAGAGTGCGAAGCCCGTCGCAGAATACGACTACGTCACCGCCGGGATCGTCAACGACGTGGACCTCCTTGCCACCGCACCGCTCAACTCCAGGGCAGCTGAGGGGCGTTTAGCTCCGAGGATCGGCGCATGCGCGTAGCGTGGCGGCATGAGCACGTTGCCGGAGGGGAAGGGTCCGAAGGTGCCCCCCTCGTACCCGCCGAATACGCCCAAGCCACAGAAGAAGCCGGTCGAAGCGCCGCGCCCCCAGCCGGCCGCCAAACCCACGTCGGCGCTGCTCGGGCCTCGACCCAGGATGCGGATCCGCAACCGGCGTACCACCGCCCTCACCTTCCGCGCCGACGCCTGGGCCGCCGGCAAAGCCGCCGCCCGGACCCTCGCACAGGTAGGCGAGTGGGGGTATGCGGCGGCGCAAGAGGACCTGCTGTCAGCCGTACGCCTCCTGGTCGAGGGGGCCGTCACCGGCGGCGGCAAGCGGGTCAGCGTCCACCTCGCCGACCAGGACGGCCTGATCCTCATCGTCGCCCTCAGTCATCAACTCACGTCAGCACAGACCGTGGTGGGACAGCGGGACGGACTTCTGGCCCAACTCGTGGCACTGCGCACCGTGGACAGCTGCGGCACCGACACCGCCGAAGACGGCCACCGCCTGTGGGCCCTCCTGGACGCCGCTCCCCCACCGCACCGCCCCGGCACCACCACCACGTAACGGCCGCAGCCCACTCGCAACGGCGCAGCCCCGGGCTGCCATCACCTCGGGTCGGCCGGTGGCTACCAGCCCGGCCACCGGCGGCCCGAGAGCCTGGACGCACGGCGCCGACCGGCTTCGCGGCCGAGGAACGTGGCTCCGGGGACGAGTGTCGCGGCGATCGACGCAAGGCTGGTCACCGCCCAGCGGCCGCAGCGGAGGCTCTGACATCGTGGAGCGCTTGCACCGGTGCCGCCCTGCGTCAGTCCCACCAGACGGCGAGAATCAGGCGCCGTTGGGCTGCAGCCCGGTAGAACTCGCGCAGGGCATCGAAGTGTTGTATCAGGTACATCCTCAGGCCGCCGACGATCCCCTCTGCCCCGTGCCCGATCAGGGAAGCGGCCTCTGCCTCGTCGGCGGGCAGGGTCGCCAGGATCGCCGGGAAGTCGATTCGGCCAAGAAGGTCGGAGACGCGCGGATCCCCATTCGGCGATGTGTCGGCTGACCGACGGCGGGCGGCGAGATACTCCGCGGGAATGCGTGCGAGCTGTTGGGTGACGGCCATGACGACAGTATCCCGACGCCGTCCACCGGTTTCCCGAGGACTCCGGTGGCGTCGAAGGACCTTCCGCTACGGGAGAGCAGGGGCGGGCCGTCGATCCCGTCGGCGGGTGGCCAGGACGCGGACGCCGTCCAGTTTCCGCTCGAAGGCGGCCTTCGGATTCGGCGGTCTTGGTGAGGTCACGCCGTGGTGATGGCGCGTCAGCGCGTCAGCGCCTCCTTGGCCGTCATGCCGCCCTCCTCACGCTCCGGTTCGATGCCAAGGTGTGGTGGTGGGTGCGGTGGGTGCGGTGGGTGCGGTGGGTCTCGCGAGGCGTCTCCTCGTTCCCTGGTGCTCCAGGATGTCGATCACCTCTTGGTCGGAGACTTGGCGGAAGTCGTCGTACCAGGCCCCGACGGCTCCCAGGTCGCGGTGGGGCCGGAGGCAGACGACCCGGTCGGCGTCCCGGCTCAGCTCCTCCGCGGCCCCCGCGGCGCACACCGGTACGGCGAGGACGAGAACGGCTGGGCCCTCGGCACGGATCCTGCGCAGAGCCGCGCGGGCGGTGACCCCCGTGGCCAGTCCGTCGTCGACCAGGATCACCGGGCGACCGCGCAGGACGGGGGCGGGGCGCCCGTGCCGGTAGAGGGCGTCGCGGCGGTGCAGTTCGGCGCGTTCCCGAGCCACGTCGGGGGTGAGTTCCCGGGGGGTGAGGCCGAGCATGCGCAGAGCGCGCCGGTCGAAAAGGGGCGGGTCGTCGCCCGCGATGGCGCCGATTCCCACCTCCGGCCGGCCGGGCATGCCGATCTTGCGGGCGACGAGGACGTCCAGCGGAGCGCCGAGCGTCCGGGCGACCTCGGCTGCGACGGGGACTCCGCCGCGCGGAAGGCCGAGCACGATCGGTTCGGGCCAGCTGTGGGTCGCCCACAGTTCTTCCAACGTGGCGGCGAGTTGCCGGCCTGCCTGTTGGCGGTTCTGGAAGCGCATCGGAATCCCTCCTCACCCTTCGCCTGCTGCACGCTCGTCACCATCCGGTGCGCCGGCTCGCCCTCCTCCCGTGACATTCCCCCTCCGGGCCCCCTCGGGGGTCACGTGGTAGGGCTGCCCCGGACGAGCATGATCACGCCCATGGGATCCGCGAGGGCCGCGCCTGGTACCCCCGGGTGGATCCGGGGTAGGCCTTCATGAACGGATCCCCTTCCTGGCGAGGCGAAAAGACGCCATGGACACCATCGACAGCGGCGCCCTCCAGATCACCCTCCGGCGCTACGGACCGACCGTGCACCTGACCCTGGCCGGGGAACTCGACCACGAAGCCGACGCCCCGCTCGCGCGAGTCCGAGCCGCCGCCTTCCGCGACGGCGTCGACGTCCTCGCCTGCGACCTCCACCACGTGCGCTTCATGGACGTCTCCGGCCTGCGCTGCCTGCTCGGCCTCCAAGAGCACGCCCGCGCGTACGGCATCACCGTGCTCGCGTACAACTGGCAGCCGCAGCCCCTACGGCTGCTCCGCCTCCTGGACGGCACCGAGCCCTGCGACGAGAACGGGCTGCGGGCATTGCTCGACCTCCTGGGCGATCACACCGGGGCCCGCCTCACGGCCGGAATCGACCCCGCCCACGCCGGCACGTCCACGCTCGTGGGCGCCGAGCGCCGCCCCGACCCGGGTCCCCCACCAGCGTCACAGTGACGGCACGTACACCGGGGAGCCACGGGAAGCGGGCGCGCGTCGCCATGGCCGCCGCGCCCCGAGCTGGGGCGTCGCACCCGACGCCACGGCTGCGTCCGACCGGGCGCGGCCCGGCGCGCGGGGGGCCCGGCGCGCGCGGGGCCCTGCGTTTTCCGTACGGCCCACAGGCGTACCGGGGCTTCGGGTGGGCATACGCCTTCCCACACGTTCGAGGCCGGATCGGAGCAGACCATGAACCGTACCGGGCAGCCGACGGGCCGCAGGGGATCCGGGGAACCCGAGGACCCCTGGCAGCACTTCCAGCAGGTCCGGCGAGCGATGGACCGCCTGCTGGAGCTTTGCGCGGACTCCGCCGGCGGCGGACCCGATACCGCCGTCCCGTGTCCGGCCGGCAGCGCGGGCGCGACGACGTCGGCGTCGGCCAGCCGCTCCTCGTAGACGGCGCGCAGAACCCCTCACCCGCACCCTGGCCCTACGGCTCCGGCAAGCAGGATCGCGGCTTGCGCATTCCGCCGCCAAAATAGGGCATAAGGGACTTGCGAGATCGGAGAACGTCATGATCGCACTTGGAATCGTCCTGTTGATCCTCGGCTTCATCTTCGGAATTTCGATCCTGTGGACCATCGGGATCATCCTGCTCATCATCGGCGTCGTCTTGTGGATCCTCGGCTCCGTCGGACACGCGGTCGGAGGACGCAAGCACTACTGGTAGACGCACCGCCCGAGGCTCCCCGAGCGTCCGGACGGCGGCGTCGGCCGCACCCCTCCCGCAATCATTTCGTCACTGACCGTGGTCGGCCTGCGAGTAATGTGGGAGGGGTCCGGGTCCCCTGAGGCGGATGGGGTTGGTGGCGTGTCGACATCAAGTCACGAGACATTCGGTGCACCCTGCTGGGTGACTCTCATGACCCGCGACCTCAGCGCGGCTCAGGAGTTCTACGGCGCGGTGCTCGGCTGGGATTTCCGCCCCGGCCGCCTCGGTGAAGGGTTCTCCGTCGGCTTCCTCGAGGGGGTCCCGGTCGCCGGCCTCGGCACTCTCGCCCGGGCGCTCTCGATCCCCGTGGCCTGGACGCCGTACTTCGCCGTGGACGACGCCGACGTCACGGCCGCGCGGATTCTCGAGCGCAGCGGGACCGTCGCCGTCGGCCCCCTGTCCTTCGGCACCGGACGGGCGGCGCTCGGCGCCGACCGCGACGGGGCGGCGTTCGGGATCTGGCAGGGAGCCGCCATCCCCGACTGGGGTATCGGCGGCGAGGCCGCCCCTGCCTGGCTGGAGCTGCGCACCAGGAACGCCTTCGACGCCGCCATCTTCTACGCGGAAGTGCTCGAGTGGGCCTGTGACCACGCCGGCTGCTGCGAAGTCGCGTACGACGAGGAGGACGACCGCATCCTGCTGCGCCACGGGCGCCGGACGGTGGCCCGCCTGCGCGGCGGGGCACTGGCCGAGGCCCCCGACCCGCAGGTCAGGCCCAGCTGGGACGTCCACTTCCGGGTCCCCGACCTCGAAACCGCGGTGAAGACGGCCACCACCCTGGGCGGAAGCCGCCTTCCCGGCCCGGACCCCGATTCCCTCACCCGCGAGATCACCCTGCGGGACCCCGACGGCGCCCTGTTCGGCATCGCCGGGCCGGCCGGGCCCGGCCCCTCGTAACACCCGCTTGACCGGCTGCCGCGTTGCTTACGGGGCCCACGGCCCGGGTGGCCGCCCAGGACAAACAAGGGCAGACGCAGGCTGCGTACGCTGCGCCGCGGCATCAGGCCTTGGGCGTCGCCCGGGAACCGGAGCCGCCGCCACTGGATCGGCCTGGGCCCGTGCCTGCTCGGCGCAGCGTGCGCTGCTCTGCTCGCGTGCGCCGTCTCGACCTCCACTCCGGCGCTCATCTGGGCCTTCGCGGCCGTCTGGGCCCTGACCCTCACCGTCCTGCTCCGGCTCGTGATCCGCTGGTGCCGCAGGACTGCGCACTTGACGGAATGCGCGGGTGGCGGTGAGAGCCGCGTACGACTCGGTCGGTCACGCATGTGGGTGCGGGCGCCTGCCCGCGGCGTCGCGTCGCCTGTCACAGCGAGAGGGGGGCCGGTCGCGGAGTTACGCTCGGAGCAGGCCGCGAAAGGAATGGTGCGCATGTGCCGCTGGCTCGCCTACTCGGGTTCGCCCATGCTGCTGGACGCCGTGCTCTACCGTCCGGAGCACTCGCTGATCAACCAGAGCCTCCGTGCGCGCATGGGTGTCGAAGCGACCAACGGCGACGGCTTCGGCATCGGCTGGTACAGCACGGACGGTGACGGCACACCGGCCGTGTTCCGGGACACCGCACCTGCCTGGAACAACCGCAACCTGCGCGAGCTCGCCGCGCACGTCCGCTCACCGCTGTTCTTCGCGCACGTGCGGGCCTCGACGGGCTCGGCAGTCCAGCAGACCAACTGCCACCCGTTCCGTCACGGCCGATGGCTGTGGATGCACAACGGGGCCATCGCGGACTTCCAGCGGCTGCAGCGGGACCTGTGCATGGCCGTCGACCCGGCGCTCTTCCCGTCCATCGAAGGGTCCACCGACTCCGAGGTGATGTTCTACCTGGCGGTCACCTACGGCCTCGACCAGAACGTCCCGGACGCGGTCGCCAGGATGGCGGGGCTGGTGGAGCGGCTGGGCAAGGAGCACGGCGTGCCGGAACCGCTCCAGATGACGGTGGCGGTCAGCGACGGGGAACGCGTCTGGGCCTTCCGCTACTCCAGCGGGGGCGCGTCGCGGTCGCTGTTCTACAGCAGCCGTGCCGAGACCGTCCGCCACCTCCACCCGGAGCTGCACTACCTCAGCGAGATCTCCGACGAAACCCGCATCGTCGTCTCCGAGCCGCTGGGAGACCTGCCCGGCGTGTGGAACGAGCTTCCCGAGGCCAGTTACGCGGTGATCCCCTCCGGGGGGGAGGACTACCTCCCCTTCATCCCGGAACGCTGACGGCCGCGCCCCTGCTTGAGCGGCGATCCGAGGGGTATGCGCCCCTCATCAGCAGCCCAGCCAGTAGCCGGAGGGCGTTTCCGATGTCACTGACCGTGTCCAAGCCTTCTGCGGAACATCCTGGAGGCCCAGGCGGAGGCACAGGCGGAGGCGCAGCCCGCCCAACGACCGTGGCACCTGGGACGGAGAACGGCCCGAGCCGGGTCACGGCACTGACGATGGGCGTCGAGGAGGAGTTCCTGCTCGTCGACCGCCGCAGCCGGGCCCCGGTGGGTCGTGGACCCCGCGTCATAGAAGCCGCCTCGCGCACGCTCGGCCCGCTGGTGCAGCAGGAGTTCTTCACCGCCCAGGTGGAGGTGTGCACCAGTCCCACGGCGAGCCCTGCCGCGCTCAGAGCCCAACTGGCCGGGCTGCGGGCCGAGGTGATCCGCGCCGCGGCCGCCGAGGAATGTCTGCTGCTCGCGGCCGGAACCCCCGTCATACCGCCGGAGCTTCCCCTGACGGTCACCCGCGACGACCGCTACCGGAGGATGGCTTCGCGCTTCGCGTCGGTCCTCGGCGACTACGGCCAGGCGGTGTGCGGATGCCACGTGCACATCGGGATGGGCTGCCGGGCCCAGGCCCTCGAGATCGCCAACCGGATGCGCCCGTGGCTGCCCTCCCTCCAGGCGCTCGCCGCCAACTCCCCCTTCAGCCGGGGCGAAGACACCGGATATGCCAGCTGGCGGGCGGTGGAGCACGCCCGCTGGCCCACCGTGGGGCCCGCCCCGGTCCTCGACGAAGCGGGGTACAAGCGGGTCGCCGACGCGCTCGTCCGGAGCGGAACGGTGCTGGACCGGCGAATGATCTACTGGTACGCCCGGCCGTCCGAACACGTCCCGACCCTGGAGATCCGCGTCGCCGACGTGAACGCCCGGATCGACACCGTCGTACTCCTCGCGCTGCTCGTACGAGGCCTCGCCGCCACCCTGGGTCCGGAGGCGGCCGAAGGGGTTCCGGCCCCGGTCCTGGAGTCCGCAAGGCTGCGTGAGGCCCACCGGCGCGCGGCCGCGTACGGCATGCAGGGCGACGGCCTCGACCCGGTCAGCGGGGCCCCGGTGCCGGCGTGGGCCCTCGTCGCCCGGCTGCGCGCACGGGCGGTCCCGGGACTCGCCGCCTCGGGCGACCTGCCCCTCGTCGACACGCTGCTCGACCGCGTTTACGCCGAAGGCGCCGGGGCCGCTCTGCAAAGAGCCGCCCACCGCCGCCGCGGACGGCTCATCGACGTGGTGGACGGCCTCGCGGAAACCGTCGCGGCCGCCTGAGACGACGTACGCCCGTCCTTCGGCCGGGCGGCGCTGACGGATCCGGTCAACTCCATTTCTCCGCACCGTCGTTGTCGCCGGTCGGCTCCTCGTACGGGAGGGGGTCCGTCACCCAGCCCGCGGCGAGGACCAGGCGGGAGGTCCGGTGGACCGCGAGGAAGCCGAAGGGGCGGTGGAAGGCCACTTCGGCCCGGCGGACGCGGTACCGCAGACGGGGCACGGCGGCACCGGCGCCTATGGCGAACGCGGTGACGGCCGCGGCCTCGAAGCCCTCCGCGTGGAACCGGGCCACGGCCGACTGGCGGGCCGAACCGATGGCCAGCGGGTCAGTGCTGATCCCCGGAAAGTGACCGTGCCGGTCGTCCGTGGCGCTCTCCAGCCCGAACAGCCTTGGGCGGTCCAGGAGATCGTGATCCGCTCTCACCTCGAAGGCCACCGTCTCGAGGTGCAGCCACTCCTGACGGTCCGTCGAGGGCACCCGCTCGATGCGCAGGCCCGGCCCCGGGTTGCCCTCGGGGAGCAGGCTCGCGCCCGTTGAGGGAATCGCGCGGGTAACGGCCGCGATGCCGGCCTGCAGGACCTGGCCCGGCGAGGCTTGTGGCTCGCCGAGGACGAGGTGGACGTCTACGCCGCCGTCGCCCACCACCTCCAGCAGGCTCACCGGCCCGGTCGGAGCCTGCGCGACGCGGACCCGGTCCAGGAGGGCCGTACTGCGGCTCAGGCCGAGCAACGGCCTTTCGGACCAGGGGCCTTCGTCGATCCAGGCCGTCCCGGGCCGGAAGGGCCGTATCCACCGCAGGCGCAGGGCCAGTGCGGAGGCGAGCACGAGGCGGGTTTCCCGGTCGAGGTCGACCGGCATCTTCTCGATGAGGCCGTCGGTGCGGTCGGCGGCCCAGACGTCCAGGGCCTTCTTGTCGGTGTCATCGTCGCCGGTCAGGGCGCCGCGGGTCCCGGCGGGAAGCCGGGCCGACCATCCCTCCTCCAGCGGGAGGTCCCGCCGCGCCCACAGGCCGGTGGCCGCGCGCAGGCCCCGTACGCCATCGAGAGCGGTCAGCAGCTCCCGGGCAGCCCCGGCCGCCGCCGGGGCGGGTATGCCGACGGCCTCCGCCAGCTCGGCGCGGGCCGGCCCGGCGGCGCCGTCGGCCAGGAGGGCCAGCAGTGGCCAGAGTCCCGGGGCCGTGAACACCGTGCCCGTGCCGTCCGTCGCCGCGTGTCCGGCCCAGCGCGTGGTGAGGGCGTTGACCGCCCGAACCGTGGAGATCTTCATGTGCGGGACAGTAACGGGCTGGGGAGCCGGTGGCCCGCCCCCCGCCGTGGGGCTG
>NZ_JBHWVM010000023.1:0-97659 GCF_042736805.1 Streptomyces sp. NPDC060031 | reverse complement strand
TTCGTGCGCGTCCGGGAGGGCTTCCCGATTTACCTCTCAACCCATTCTGGATCCTAAACCCCCCGGCCGGCCCGACGGTGTCGGGCATGCCGGGGCGGCGGCAGATCCGGGCGTCAGCCGACGCCGATCTCACCGAGTTGCATGTAGTGCTCGCCGAACTGGTCGACACTCAGCCTGGTGCCGCTGATCTTCACGTAGCGGGCCACGGCCGGCTCGAACGAGAAGGTCTGGGTGTCGGCGCCGGGGCGCGGCCGGCCGCGCTCGTCCGCGACGGTGGTCCAGTTGACGTTGTCCGTCGAGACCTGAACGGTGAAGTCGACCGGGAAGCCGAGCCCCGTGTTCACCCCGTCGGTGCGCGGCGTGAGCCGGACCTGGCTGATCAGGCTCGACCCCTGGAGGTCGACGGTGATCCACTCGTTGGCCGCGGCCGTGGCCGACTTCTGGCTGCTCCAGCCCAGCGAGTAGCCCTGCGCCGAGTTCAGCGCGCCGTCGGTGGCCGCCCGGCGCTTCCATCCCGAGCCCTCGATGGAACTCGACGCGGTCACGGGCCGGTTCGCGGCCAGGTTCTCGCCGGCCGCCTCGATCTCGGCGAGTTGCAGGTGGTGGTTGCCGTGCGGGTCCTTGCGCAGCTTCGTCCCGGTGACCTTGACGTAACGCACGTCGGCCGGCGCGAACGGGAAGGACTGCGCGGAAGCGTCCGGCCTGGGGTGGTCGCGCTTGTCGGCGACGGTGGTCCAGGTGGCGTTGTCCGTCGACACCTGGACGGTGAAGTCGACGGGGAAGCCGAGCCCGGTGTTGGCGCCGTCGGCGCGCCCGAAGAGGTCCAGGCGGCTGATGCGGCGCTCGGCCCCCAGGTCCACCGTCACGGACTCGGTGTGGTCGACGGACAGGTTGTCGACGCTGCTCCAGCCGTTGGTGCCGGTGGGCAGGGAGCGGCGGCCGTCGGTGAGCGCCTTCGCGCTCCAGCCGTCGGCCTCGTAACTGCTGGACGCGGTGACCGCGGCGCCCTCGACGGGGTTGCCGCCGGGGTTGAGCCGCACGTTGTCGAACCGGGCGCTGGCTCCGCCGGTGGCGAGTCCGACGTTGCCGACGGGGTAGCCCGTGTCGGTGAGCGAGATCAGCTCCGTCGCTCCGGCGTACACCTTGAGGGCGGAGCCGCGGGTGACGGCCCGCAGGGTGACCGTCTGGCCGGAGGTGTAGCCCGGCACCTTCGCCTTGGCGAGGTCGGCGCCGCTGCGGTTGACGAAGACCTCCCCGTTGTCGCGCAGCGCCACCAGGTACCCGGTCTGCCGGTCGGTGGGGTTCTGGCTGTGGACGGTCAGACCGGCCCAGTTGGTGGCGCCGCCGTCGGCACTGACACCGGTGATCCGGACGTCCACGGACGCGGCGACGTCCCCGTAGGCGCGTCCGGCCACCGCGGAGACCGTGTCCCAGTCGGCGGCGGTGCTGCTCTGTACGTAGGCCTGGTCACCGGTGACCGACCAGGAGCCGCGGGTGTGCCGCCACTCGGCGTCGTCGCCCGCGGAGAAGTCCTCGGTGAACGGGTAGGAGGCGTCAGGTCCCTGCCCGGTGAGGGCGTCAAGGATCTGCTTGTGGCGCTGGTCGAGCTCCGCGCCCGAGGTGGTGAACTCGGTGGTGTTCGTGATCAGGGACGCGGTCAGCGCCCGTGCCAGGACCGGCTTGACGGCGCCGAGTCGGTTCAGCAGCTCGTAGTCCTGGATGCCGGCCAGCAGGGCCTCGCTGCGCATGCTGTCGTAGACGTCGAGGGCGTTCTTGTTCGGGCGCACCAGGAACGGATCGCCGTTGGTCGAGCCGTCGAAGGTGTCGACGTGGTCGAAGCGTTGCGGGTCACCCGTCGGCTGCGTCCAGATGTTCCAGCCCCAGTGCAGGAATCCCTTGGCCCCCACCGCCGAGGCCATCCACGGCGTCAGACGGGAGTCGGAGAGCGGGTAGCTGATGAAGCGGTTCGGGTGGCGGTCCCGCGGGCCGATGCAGTAGTAGAGCCACAGGTCTTTGCCGGCGAGGCGCTGGTTCTGGTAGTAGCCCGCGTTCGCGTCGTAGTGATCGTCGAGCAGCGGCGTGACGGTGCCGAGCACGGAGTCCAGGGCGGGTACCGCCTCGTGGTGGGCTTCGTTCGTCTGCCCCTGCGGGAAGTACGCGCGGAAGCGCTCGTAGAGCCAGCGCGCGGCGGAAACCTGGGTCTGGTCGGCCTTGTAGGGCTCGTCGACCGCGCTCATGTAGAACGCGTCGCTCCACCGGCGGCCGGGTGCGCAGGTCGGCCCCGCGTCCAGGCACTTGGAGTCGAGGTGGGCCTTCAGCGCGGGGAGCACGGTGTCGACGTACGCGGTGGCCTCTTGCGAGCCCGGAGTCAGGTATCCCATCTTCACCCCGCCGTTGCCGTCGGCGACGAGCGCCTCCAGGTTCCGGCCGGCGTCCTCGACGAGGGTGGGCGTGTAGATGTACTGGAGTGCTCCGGAGTCCTGGAAGAGCTGGACGAAGCGGTCGAAGTTCTTCCAGGTGAAGGTGTACTTGCCGTCCACGAGCGTGGTGTCGGGGATGGAGAGGGCCTGGAAGTCCGCGTAGATGACGTTGTTGCGGTGCTTGGCGTGGTTCTTGGCGAAGTTCCCCATGAGCGTCCACCACTCGGGGGAGAAGGCCGAGACCCCGTACTGGTCGGGTATGGACGACGCCGTCCACTTGTAGTCCCAGCCGACCGAAGTGAACCAGTTGTTCATCCGGAACGTCGACCGGTTCGCCGGGGGCACCTCGGCGTCGTACACCTTCACGGAGACGGGCACGTCCACCGGACCGGCCGAACTCCGCACGGTGGCCGTGCCGGTGTAGGTGCCGGGAGCCTGCCCGGTGGGCACCGCCACGCTGTAGTGGTAGGGCTGCGTGGTGTTCGGTGCCAGCTGGTGGGGGGCGTTGCCGACGAGCGCGTCGTAGTACGCCGCGCCACCGTCCGGCGGCTCCTGCTGGCGGCCGCTCGGGATCTTCGAGATGCTCGGGTGGTTGTACTCGCGGTTCACGGTGATCCGGGAGGACGGGATCACGGCTCCGCCCGGCCCGGTGAGGTCGCTCGCCTGTACCGACATGCCGTTCAGCGCCCCCGCGGCGCGAACGACGATCTGGGCGGCCTGGACCTCGTTGCGCGCCGCGAACAGCGTCACCGCGTTCGTTGGCCGTTGGGGTGCGGGCGAGGAGGAGAAGACGTGGTCGGCGCCGCTCGCGACCCAGACCGACGGCTGTGCCGCGGCGGCGGCCGACCCCGGGGCGACGGCGGAAGCCAGCAACAGGCAGGCTGCTGCCGCGACTGACGTCCCTATGGATGTTTTTTTCACAATGTCCTTTGAAACTCGGCCAGATCTGCGCACGACGGATCCGTGGCATTGGCCAGTCATATCAACAGCCGCGGCCACAGCCTCTGAAACTCCGTCGACGGGCGGGCCCGGCGTGTCCGACCATGGCGGCATGCCGGGACAGTGCAAGCGCAAGAATCGCCAGGAGGCGGCCCAGCGGCGCCGCGACGCGACGCCGGGGCACTGGGAGCCGCTGTTCTCCACCCAGGACCAGGCGGAGTTCCGCGACCGCGTCCGCCGCCTGTACGAGGAGGGCGTGGCCACCGCGGACCAGCTCCGGTTGGACACCTTCTGCGGCCGCCTGGTGCACCCGACCACCTACCGGGTCAGCATCTTCGTCCCGGAGGCCCGCTCATGACCGCCCGGTGGGAGGAACTCCCCGCCGGTGTCCGCGGCCAGGTCGACGGCTACGTCCTGCAGGACAACCGGTTCCAGGCGATCCGCGTCGCCTGGGAAACCGGCCGCGCCCGGGGGATCGGCCTGGTCGAGGCCCAGAAGATCGTCCACAGCCGCTACGAGCACTTCGGCGCGAGGGTGGCCCGTACGCCCGACTCCCCCCTCGACCTGGACTCCCTCGCGGCCCGCGCCTGCGGCATCCGGGGCCGGGTGGTGGCGATCGAGGCCCTCTGGGACGGGGACACCGTCCACGACTGGTTCGTGGTGCTGCGGGCGATCGCGGACGACCCGGCCTCCGAACACCCCCTGGCCACCGTCTACAGCCACATGGGCGGCGCGGACGCGGCCACCGACGCGGGCCGCTCACTTGCGGACCACCTCGGTGTGCCGTTCCACTTCGCCAGTCCCGACACCCCCGACGACGAGGCACCCCGCTGGCGCGCCTGACCGGCCGGGCGGGGGCACGGAGAAGCCGGTCTCGCCGTCGGCGATCATCTGCCGCATGCGGGCCACCGCAACGGCTCTGCGGTGACGGTCTTCGGGACCGTCGCACGCATGCTCCCCGACCGGGGTGTCAGCCAACGCCCAGCTCCGCCCAGACGGTCTTGCCGATCAGGCGGTCCGAGACGCCCCAGGCGCCAGCCACGGCGTCCACGATGCGCAGCCCGTAACCGGAGTCGGCCCCGTAGGCGTGCGGGCGGACCTCGGGGCGCCGGTCGCGGCGGGCATCGGACACCTCAAGCCGCAGCACGCCCTCCAGCAGCACCATCCGCAGCTCGAAGTCCCGCCCCGGCACCCGCCCGTGGGTGACGGCGTTCGAGGCGAGCTCGGCCACGAGCAGCCCCGCGTCGGCGGCGAGCGCGGTGGACTCGGGGATGCCCCAGTCGTGCAGTTCCACGAGGGCCAACTGCCGGGCGAGCCTGGCGCCGCGGCGGGTGCAGCTGAAACGCTGGGTGAACGTGCGTACGAGGACGGCCGGGGTGGGGCCGGCGGCGCCGGAGAGTGCGGTCATGGCGGCAACCTCCCGTGCGGCCAGATCAGTTCACAGCACGCGAACCGCTACTTTTCATCTGTACGAGCACACTCTCTGGACAGTAGCGGTCACACCCCGTGACCCTGGTCCGGGGAGGTGACCGCCATGGCAAGGGCCGACAACAGCGGTGACGGTGAACGTGACGGCGAGGTGGAGCCGGACAGCGACTTGCGGAACTTCGGCGAGACGCTCAAGGCCTGCCGCAAACGCGCCGGCCTGACCCAGGAGCAACTGGCCCCGCTGGTCCGCTACTCGGTCCAGTACGTCGGCTCGGTGGAACAGGGCCGCCGCCACCCGTCACCGAGGTTCGTCGACCGGACGGAGGAGGTGCTGGACGCCTTCGGCGTCATCCGCATCGCGGCGAAGCGCCTGAACCGGCGCCGGGGGCTGGCAAAGTGGTTCCGGCGGTGGGCGGAGCTGGAGGAGGCCGCCGTCACGCTGAATACGTACGAGTGCCGGTCGATCCCGGGGCTGCTGCAGACGGAGGCGTATGCGCGGGCACTGATCGAGAGCGTGGTGCCGCCCCCGGCCCCCGAGCAGGTGGAGGCGCGCATCACGGCCCGTCTGGACCGCCAGCGGCTGCTGTACCGCACGCCCTTCACCGTCTTCAGCTTCATCATCGACGAGTCGGTGATCGAGAAGCAGACCGGCGGTCCGGAGGTGACGCGCGAACTGATCGACCACCTCTTGGAGTGCATGAAGCTACCCAACGTCGACTTCCAGATCATGCCGAAGGTCAGCCCGCAGCACGCGGGCCTCGGCGGCCCCTTCCAGCTCCTCGAAACCCAGGAGCATGAGTGGCTGGGCTACACCGAAGGACAGCAGACGGGTCGAGTGATATCCGACCCGAAAGACGTCAGCGTCCTCCACCAGCGGTATGCCAAACTTCGCATCCAGGCCCTCAATCCTGCGGACAGTGCGGGCCTGTTGATGCGAATGCGAGGATCCCTGTGAACAGCTCCCGGTTGCGGTGGTTCAAGAGCAGTTACAGCAGCGGCGACGGTGACAGCTGCATCGAAGTCGCCCTCTCCTGGCACAAGTCCACCTACAGCGGCAGCCAAGGCGACGACTGCGTCGAGGTCGCGTCCTGCACCGACGCCGTGCACGTCCGCGACTCCAAGCAGACGGCCGGCCCCGAGCTCGCCGTCGCCCCGACGGCCTGGACCGCCTTCCTCGGCGGCGTAGTCTCCGCCGCGTGATCACCGCGCAGACCCACATACGGATCGCCCGCCCGTCCCGGGACCTCATCGCCGCCGAGCGGTTCTACGTGGACGGGCTCGGGCTCGCGGTGCAGTGGCGTACCGCTGAGCGCGTGTCCGGCGAGCACGACCTGCTGATGGTCGGGCCCGCCGGGGGCGGCTGGCACTTCGAGCTGACCCGGGACCCCGAGAATCCGGTCGCGCCCGCGCCCACCGTGGACGACCTGTTCGTGGTGTACCTCGGGCAGGCGCCCGACGAGGCGCTCGTGCGCCGGCTCGTCGAGCACGGCGGGACCAGGGTCGCCTCGCACAACCCGTACTGGGACGAGTACGGGGTCACCGTCGAGGACCCCGACGGCTACCGGCTGGTGCTCTGCTCCCGTACCTGGGGCTGAGCCGCGGCCAGGCCGGCCTCCTGGGCGTCGAGGAGGTCGTCCCAGTGTTCGCGCGTCCACTCGCAGGCCGCGTCCAGCGGGCCCAGCAGGCCGCGGCCGAGCGGGGTGAGGGCGTACTCGACGCGGCGCTCGGGGCCGTCGTGTTCGGTGCGGCTGACGAAGCCGTCGCGTTCCAGGCCGCGCAGGGACTGCGTCAGGGACTTGGAGGTGATCCCGGGGAGCGGGACCTTCAGTTCGGAGAAGCGGCGGGGGCCGTCCTGGAGGCAGCGCAGGATCAGGGTCGCCCACTTGTCGCCGATCCGGAACGGGACCAGGGGCGAGGGGCAGACGGGGTCGAACATCTCCGGGTCCAGGGGCTGCTGCGTCATGATCCCCACGGTAGGCCGGTATCCGATCGGTAACCAGCCCTCCTCCTACGCTCGCCCCATGACGACGAACGAGCAGGAAACAGTCGGCCGCATCATCGTGTTCGGCGGGCGCGGGCGAGTGGGGCGGGCCGTGGTCGCGGAGGCGCGGGCGCGGGGGTACGAGGTGACCGTGGCGGGGCGGGCCGACGGGGAGGTGACGTCGGCGGTGGACGTGGCGCGGCTGGCGGCGGGGCACGACCTGGCCGTGGCGGCGGTGTACGACCCGCAGGTGGCGCCCGGGGAGTTCTTCCCGGCAGCGGGGCGGGCGCTGGCGGTGGGGCTGTCCGAGGCGGGGGTGCGGCGGCTGGTGTCCGTCGGCCTGGCTTCCGTACTGCCCACCGGGTCGGGGGCGCTGCTGATGGACACCCCGGGGTATCCGCAGGAGTGGCGGGAGTTCTCCGTCGGCCACGGCGACGGTACCGACGCGCTGCGGGCGGCGGCGCCGGCCGGGCTGGACTGGGCGGTGCTGAGCCCGGCCGGGGACTTCGCCGACGGGGAGCCCGCAGGGGGCTACGCCTTCGCTCCTGCCGACGCCGCGGGGCGGATCTCGCACGCGGACTTCGCGCGGGCGGTGCTGGACGAGGCCGTGGCCCCGACGGTGCACGCCGCGCACGCGGGGGTGGCGGCGGCGTGAGCGACAGCCCGAACCCGTGGGTCGCCGAGCACATCCGCCGCTTCGAGGAGACCGGCGGGGTGCCGCGCCCGGGGATCCGCGACCTGCTGCTGACGACCCGGGGGCGGAAGTCCGGTCTGCACCGCCGGACGGCGCTGGCCTACGTACGGGACGGGGAAGGGGACGGGGGCGGGGCCGGGGCCGGGGACGGGGCCGCGTACGTGCTGACGGCGTCGAACGCGGGGGCCGACCGGCACCCGGCCTGGTACCTGAACCTGGAGGCCGACCCTGCGGTGACCCTCCAGGTCGGCACGGAAACCTTCCCGGCGGCGGCGCGGCGCGCGAGCGCGGCCGAGGCGCAGAGGCTGTGGCCGGCGGTGGTCGCCGCGATGCCCTCGTACGCGGCGTACCGGGCGGCCACGGACCGGGAGATCCCGCTGGTGCTGGTGACCCGTACGGGCTGAGGGGCGGCTCAGCCGACCTTCGGGGCCTTCGGCAGACCGGCGGACAGGGCGCCCCCGAGGGACGGGTCGGTCGCCTTCGAGGCGGACCCGGCGGCGGCCGCGGTGACGGCGACGGCCGTCTTCGCTTCCTGGACGGTGTGCGCGGGGTGGTCGACGATGCCGGCGGCGCGCTCGACGATCGGCTGCCCCTGGGCGGGCTGCCCGTCGGCGGCGTGCGCGAGGCCGGGAGTCAGTGCGAGTGCGGCGCCCCCGGAAAGCACCAGGGCGGCAAGGCTGCGCTTCATGGCGTTCATGCCCCACCCAACGACCCGCCCACCCCGGGGTCACCACGCACCCCCACTTTGGAGTGAGCCGGGCGGATCAGTCCTCGACCACCAGGGACGGGGTGGACTTCGTCAGGGTCTGGCCGCGGAAGAAGGCCGGGGTGCGGCGTTCGGTGAGGAACATGACGACCAGGCCGAGGGCCAGGAGGCCGACGCCGATGACGAAGACGTTGCCGACGCCGAGGCCGGGGATGTGCGAGCCGGAGCCGTAGGACGGGTCCCAGGCGTCGTAGAGGGTCTTGCAGAAGACCGCGGCCAGCAGGAGGCCGCCCAGGACCGGGAAGACGCCCTTGAAGAGCAGGTCGCGGGCGCCTGCGCGCAGTTCGCGGCGGAAGTACCAGGCGCAGGCGAAGGCCGTGAGGGAGTAGTAGAAGCAGATCATCAGGCCGAGGGCGAAGATCGTGTCGGTCAGGACGTTCTCGCTGAGCAGGGTCATCACCGTGTAGAACACGCCGGTGGCGACGCCCGCGACGACCGTGGCGCGGCCGGGGGTCTTGTAGCGCGGGTGGACCGTGGCGTAGGAGGCCGGCAGGGCCTTGTACGTCGACATGGCGAGGACCGTGCGGGCCACGGGGATGAAGGTGGTCTGCAGGGAGGCGGCGGCGGACGCCAGGACCGCGACGAAGAGCAGGATGCCGAGCACCGGGCCCATGACGGGGCCGGCGAGGGCGGCGAAGACGTTGTCGGAGGTCTCCTCGTTGCCGAGGCCGAGGCCCGCGCCGCCGGAGCCGACGGCCATCTGGGCGGCGATGCCGGTGGCCAGGTACGAGCCGACGAGGACGACCATCGCGATGAGCGAGGCGCGGCCGGGGGTCTTGGCGGAGCCGGTGGTCTCCTCGTTGGAGGCGAGGCAGGCGTCCCAGCCCCAGTACATGAAGATCGAGAGCGAGAGTCCGGCGGTGAAGGCCGCCATGGACTCGACCGCGAAGGGGTTCATCCAGGACCAGGAGAAGTCCAGTCCGGTGTCGAAGGTGCCGGCGGAGCCCTTCTGGAAGGCCATGACGACGAAGACGCCGAGGACGACGAGCTGGAGGCCGACCAGGCCGTACTGGATGCCCTTGGTGGCCGTCATGCCGCGGTAGCTGATGGCGGTCGCGGCGGCGATGAGGGTGAGGCAGGTGGCGATGTGGACGAGTTTGTTGTCGTCCAGGGCCGCGATCGAGGGGTTGCTCGTGATCTCCCCGGCCAGCAGCCAGAAGTAGGACGTCGCGACGCCGGCGAGGTTGGAGAGCACGATGATCGTGGCGATCACCAGGCCCCAGCCGCACATCCAGCCGATCCGCGGGCCGAAGGCCTTGACGGTCCAGGTGAAGGAGGTGCCGCAGTCCGGCATGGCCTTGTTGAGCTCGCGGTACGCGAAGGCCACCAGGAGCATCGGGAGGAAGCCGGCGAGGAAGATCGCCGGCATCTGGACGCCGACTTCACCCGCGGTGGAGCCGAGGGTGGAGGTCAGGCAGTAGACGGGTGCGACGGTCGAGATGCCGATGACGGCGCTGCCCATCAGGCCGACCGAGCCCTTGCCGAGGCCCTTGCCGCGCACGTCGCCGGCGCCCCCGGCGCCGCCGCCTGCCGTGTCTGTGACCTGAGGCCGAACGTCCAGCTGTGTCATGTGTCAGGACGTTAGATGCTGCGGTTTCCACATCTGGAGGGCTTAAGTCCGGAAGCCCGCAGGCCCAAATCCCTTGGAATCCGCAGACGGAGACAGTTCACGAGCTCGCAATACAAGGTTTACTCAGGCATCTATCCGCAATTCAACAGCCCCGGACATGAGGTTCCGTCATGCGGAAACCGCAGCCTTGTCCGATTTGCGGCTTTTTGAACTTTCCCGTGTGACCGCAGTCACCCCCCTCCTCCGGTTTGCCGTGGACATGATCATCGCCCTAGAGTCCCGGCCGTGCGTATCAAGTCACTGCTCACCACTGTCATTGCCGTCACGGCCCTCCTCCCCCTCACCGCCTGCGGAAGCGGCGGGGACCAGGCGATCGGAGGCATCGGCGGGGATTCCGTCGTCGGTGGCACCGGCGAGGGCGACGGGGGCCCCAACGAAGGCACCCTGGACAACCCCACCAAGAACGGCGGGGTCAACGGAAACGCCCCCAAGAACGGGACCGCCTTCCAGCAGCTGCCCAAGGCGGCGACCATGGCCGCGGCCGCCCGCTACGTCAACGGGTACACGAAGTGCACCTCGGCCGCCACGGACAAGAACGACTACGAGTACTGGGACGACGACGCCCAGTACGACGCCAAGTGGTCCGTCACCGAACGCGGCGACTGCGGCAAGGGCACCCGCATCTTCATGCTCAAGGACGCCAAGGCCTTCCAGGCCGCCTACAAGGCGTCGATCGACGCGGAGCTCGCGGCGAACCCGAAGAAGGGCATCAACGGCGGCTTCGCCGTCGGCCAGGACTTCGCGGTCATCGCCACCAGCCGCAACGCCATCAGCGCCATGACCAAGCCGGGCGGGCTGTACATCCTGAACTGCAACCCCAACTTCGCCCCGCCCAGCGGGTACGTGAAGGAGAAGGCGCTCGTCAGCGGCTGCGTGCTCACCGACTACTTCAAGGACTGAGGTCAGGGTCAGGGGCAGGGGGGTGGGGGCTGCCCCACCACCCTGCCCCCAACCCCCTGCCCCCTCGTATTCCTCAGCCCGCCCAGACGATCGACTGCACCTCGCTGTACGCGTGCAGGGCGTACGAGCCGACATCCCGCCCGACCCCCGACCGCTTGAAGCCGCCGAACGGCGCCTCCATGTTCCGGCCGATGGTGTTGACGCCGACCCCGCCCGACCGCAGCCGGCGCGCGACCCGGAAGGCGCGGGCCGGATCCCCGGACCACACGTAGCTGATCAGGCCGAAGTCGCTGTCGTTCGCGAGCCGGACCGCCTCCTCCTCCGCGTCGCCACCAGCCCCGTCGAAGGGGACCACCACGACGACCGGGCCGAAGATCTCCTCGCGGACCACCCGCATGTCGCTCGTGCAGTCCACCAGCAGGGTCGGCGCCACGTAGAAGCCCTTTCCCGCCCGGCCCCCCTCGCCGACCACCGGCCGCTCACCGCCGTACGCGAGGCGCGCGCCCTCCTTGCGGCCCAGCTCGACGAACGACTCCACCCGGTCGCGGTGCACCGCCGAGATCACCGGGCCGACCACCGTGCCGCGCTCCGCCGGGTCGCCGACCTTCATGAAGCCCAGGTAGCCGGTCAGCTTCTCGATCAGCCGGTCGTAGACCGCCCGGTGGACGATCACCCGGGTCGGGGCCGTGCAGATCTGCCCGGAGTAGAAGGAGAAGGTGGTGCCGATCCCCGTCACCGCCGCGTCCAGGCCCGCGTCGTCCACGTCCTCGAAGACGATCGCCGCGCCCTTGCCGCCCAGCTCCATCAACTGCCGCTTCATGGTCCGCCCGCAGACCTCCGCGATGCGCTGCCCGACGCCCGTGGAACCGGTGAAGGACACCATGTCCACGTACGGGGAGTCCACGGCGGCCTCGCCGACTTCCACCGACCGGCCGTTCACCACGTTCACCACACCCGCCGGGACCCCCGCCTCCGCGAGGGCCTCGGCCATCTTGAACACCGACAGCGGGTCCTGCGGGGCCGGCTTGACCACCACCGTGTTGCCCATGGCCAGGGCCGGGGCCACCTTGCCCGCCGGGTTCGCCCACGGGTTGTTGTACGAGGTGATGCAGGTGACGACCCCGACCGGCTGGCGCACCTCCAGCGCGCCCAGGACGCTCGCCGCGCCCATCGGCCCGGCGTCGGTGACCTGCGGGGGCAGGCCCCGCTCGACCGGTTCCAGGGCGCCCTTCGCGTACCGCCGGAAGCGGGCCACCCCGACGCCGACCTGCATGCCGCGGGCGATCCCGGTGGGCGCGCCCGTCTCGGCCTGGGCCAGCGCCGACCAGGGCTCGTACTCCCGCTGGATGATGTCGGCGGCCCGGTCCAGGATCGCGGCGCGCTCCTCGGGCCGGGTGCGGGACCAGCTCCCGAAGGCCTCGGCCGCGGCGCGCGCCGCCTCCTCGACCTGGGCCGGCGAGGCCTCGGGGGCGAGGCCGACGACGGATTCGTCCGCCGGGTTGACCACCTCGTAGTGGCCGCCCGAGGGCTCGACCCACTCGCCGCCGATGTAGAGCCGCTGCGGCCCGTTCCCGCTCATCGGGTGCTCACCGTCCTCGTGTCCCTGCCGGAGCGCAGCACGATGCCCGGGATCGCCCCCGTCACCTCGTCGTCGCGGATGGTCTCGACGCCGTTGACCCGTACCGAGACGATGCCGATGGCCCGCGCGTCCAGCCGCGGGCTGTCACCGGGCAGGTCGTGCACGAGCGTCGCCGGGCCGGCCTCGATCCGCGCCGGGTCGAAGAGGACCAGGTCCGCGTGGTACCCCTCGGCGATCCGGCCGCGCTCGCGCAGCCCGAACAGCTGCGCCGGGTCGTCGGTGAGCATCCGTACCGCCTGCTCCAGCGGCAGCAGCTTGCGTCCGCGCAGGCAGTCCCCGAGGAACCGGGTCGTGTACGGGGCCCCGCACATGCGGTCCAGGTGCGCGCCCGCGTCGGAGCCGCCGAGCATGACGTCCTCGTGCTGCCAGGTCTCGGCGCGCAGGGCCCAGCTCGCCGGGTCGTTGTCGGTCGGCATGGGCCACAGCACCGTACGCAGTTCGTCGTTGGCGCAGATCTCCACCAGGCACCGGAAGGCGTCCAGGCCGCGCTCGGCGGCGATGTCGTTGACGACGCGCCCCGACAGGCCCTCGTTCTCCTTGCTGTACGTGTCACCGATGACGTAGCGCCCGAAGTCGGCCAGGCGCCGGAAGACCCCGGCCTCCTTGCTGTCGGCGCGGCGCAGCATCTCGGCCCGTACGTCCGGGTCGCGCAGCTTCTCGATCCGCTCCGGGACGGGCAGGCCGAGGATCTCGCCCCAGCCGGGGATGAGGTTGAGCGCGCAGAAGGTGCCGAGCGACATGTTCATGGGCGTCAGGATCGGCATCGTCAGCGCCACGATCCGGCCGCCGGCCTTGCGGGCGCGCTCGCTCGGGACCAGCTGGCGCGGGACGCGTTCGGGGACGGAGGAGTCGATGGTCAGGACGTTCCAGTTCAGGGGGCGGCCGGCGGCGGCGCTCATGTCGACGAAGAGGTCGATCTCCTCGTCGGAGAACTGGTCGAGGCAGCCCGCGACGATGGCTTCGAGCTGGGTGCCCTCGTGTTCGGCGACGGCCTCGCACAGCGCGAGGAGCTCCTGCGGCTCGGCGTGCCGGGAGGCGACGGGGGCGCCGGCGCCGTCGGAGTGGGTGGAGGACTGGGTGGTGGACAGTCCCCAGGCGCCGGCGTTCATGGCGTCGTGGAAGAGGTCGAGCATCTGCCGCATCTGCTCGGGGGTGGGCCGTCCGCCGACGGCGTCCTCGCCCATCACGTGCCGGCGCAGGGCGCAGTGGCCGACCATGAAGCCGGCGTTGACGGCTATCCGGCCTTCGAGTGCGTCGAGGTACTCGCCGAAGGTGGACCAGGTCCAGTCGACGCCCTCTTCGAGGGCCTTGAGGGCCATGCCCTCGACCTTGCTCATCATGCGGCGCGTGTAGTCGGCGTCCTCGGGGCGGGCCGGGTTGAGGGGGGCCAGGGTGAAACCGCAGTTGCCGCCGGCGATGGTGGTCACGCCGTGGTTCATGGAGGGGGTGGCGTACGGGTCCCAGAAGAGCTGGGCGTCGTAGTGGGTGTGCGGGTCGACGAAGCCCGGGGTCAGGACGAGGCCGGTCGCGTCCTCGGCGGTGCGCGAATCCTCGGTGACGGTGCCGGGGTCTGCGATGGCGACGATCCGGCCGTCGCGTATGCCGACGTCCGCGACGCGGGCGGGGGCGCCGGTGCCGTCCACGACGGTGGCGCCCTTGATCAGGTGGTCGAGCATGACGTCCCTTCCGTGTCCTGGGGCTCCGCCCCAGACCCCGCGCCTCAAACGCCGGCGGGGCTGTTCTCTGCCGGGCGACAGCCCGCATCCGGGGCCCCTGAGGGCCCCGGTCGGGGGTCGCCGGCCGGCCGCGGCCTTGACCTCCGGCCGGGGCCGGTTCGGGGCGGCGGTCCGGGAAGACGCCGCCCCCGTTCCTCAGGAGCCCGCGGCCTCGCGGAAGCGCGTGGTGCGGTGGACCGGGTCCGTGTCGATGTGCGGGATCACGTGCTCGCCGATGAGCTTGATCGTGGTCATGGTGTCCTCGGGGGACACCCCGGTCGGCAGGCCGAAGGACAGCTGGTCGGCGCCGGCCTCCTCCCAGCGCTTGCACTGCGCGCGGACCTCGTCCGGGTCGCCGCAGATCAGCAGCTCCTCGGCGATCAGCAGCTCGATGATCTCCGCGTTGTACGCCGGCAGCGTCTCGGGCCACTGCGGGATCGCCTCGGGCCGCGGGAAGGTGTCGTGGTAGCGGAAGACCAGCGACTGGAAGCGGTTCATGTTCGCGTTGACCGCGATCTCGACGGCCTTGTCATGGGTCTCGGCGCAGATCGCGGTCGAGGTGACCATGACGTTGTCGTTGACGAAGGCGCCGATGGCCTTCGCCTCCTGGACGGCCGTCTTGTACTGGTCCAGCACCCACGCCATGTCGGAGACCTTCTGCACGCTGAAGCCCAGCACGCCGAGGCCCTTCTTGGCCGCCATCGCGTACGAGGCGGGCGAGCCGGCGGCGTACCACATGGCCGGGTGCGCCTTCCCGTACGGCTTGGGGAAGATCTTGCGCGGCGGCAGGGACCAGTGCTTGCCCTGGAACCCCTCGTACTCCTCTTGGAGGAACATCTTGGGGAATTCCGCGATGGTCTCCTCCCAGATCTCCTTGGTGCCGTTCATGTCCTCGATGCCGGGGAGGAATCCGAGGATCTCGTGGCTGCCGGCGCCGCGGCCGGTGCCGAACTCGAAGCGGCCCTTGGAGAGGTGGTCGAGCATGGTGACCTTCTCGGCCACCTTGACCGGGTGGTTCACCGGGGCGAGCGGGTTGAAGATGCCGGAGCCGAGGTGGATGCGCTCGGTGGCGTGGGCGAGGTACCCGAGGAACACCTCGTTCGCCGACAGGTGCGAGTACTCCTCCAGGAAGTGGTGCTCGGAGGCCCAGGCGTACTTGAAGCCGGACTTGTCGGCCTGGATGACGTACTCGGTCTCCTCGATCAGCGCCTTGTGCTCTGCCTCGGGGTCGACCTTGGATCGCGCCTCAGGCACGTATCCCTGCACAAAGAGCCCGAATTCCAAGGGGGTTCACCGTCCTTTGGTTTCTGACGTTGCGTCAGATTCGATGCCACGACTGTTCCATCGCGAGGGCGGGAGCGTCAATACCTGACGCTCCATCAGATAGGCGGCTACACGATGCTGACGCCCGCCATCCAGCCGCCGTCGATGACGAACGGCTGGCCGGTGATGTACGAGGAGTCCTCGCCGGTCAGGAAGAGCGCGAGCCGCGCGATCTCCTGCGGCTGCCCGACCCGCCCCATCGGCACGACCTTCTTGTAGAGCTCGGCCATCGCGTCCCTGGCCTCGTCGGTCATGTTCGCCGGGTCCAGCAGGCCCGGGTTGGCCATCGGCGTGTCCACCGCGCCCGGGCACATCGCGTTGACCCGGATCCCCTTGGCCGCCAGCTCCAGCGCCGCCACCCGGGTCAGCCCGAGGATGGCCGCCTTGGTCGCGGCGTACGCGCCGACGTACGCCATGCCCGTCAGGCCCGTGTACGAGGAGGTGTTGACGATCGTGCCGCCGCCGGCCGCCTCGATCTCGGGGGCCACGGCCTTGATGCCGAGGAAGGCCCCGACCTGGTTGACCTCGATCACCTGGCGGAACTCCTCCAGCGGGGTCGCGGTGAGCTCGTTGAAGCGCAGGATGCCCGCGTTGTTGACCAGGCCGTCCACCCGGCCGAAGGCCTCCTTGGCCGTCGCGACGGCGGCCGCCCAGTCCTCCTCCCGGCTCACGTCCATCCGTACGTACCGGGCCCGGTCCTCGCCTATCTCCTTGGCGACCGCCGCGCCCTGCTCGTCCAGCACGTCGCCGAGGAGCACCTTGGCGCCCTCGGCGGCGAAGAGGCGGGCCTCCTGCTCGCCCTGGCCGCGCGCCGCCCCGGTGATGATGACGACGCGCCCGTCCAGCTTGCCCATGGTCACGACTCCCAGTCGCTAGTCATTGAGGAGCGGGGCCACATCGGCCCCGAACGCGGTGATCTGGTCGACGAGTTCGGCGCGGTCGCGGCTGCGGAAGCGGACCTGGATCTGGTCCACGCCGAGCGCCTTGTACGCGCGCAGGGACTCCGCCAGCGCCTGCGCCTTGCCCGTGAGGGCCCGGCGGCCGGTGTCCCAGCCGGGCTCGCCCACGTACAGCGCCTCGGTGATCGCGCCGAACTCGATGGGGCCCTCGACCCCGGCGGCCGCCCGGAGCTCCTTGATGCGGGCGATCTGCGCCGGGAGCTTGTCGCGCGGGTCGCCCTGCGGGAGCCAGCCGTCGCCGCGCACGGCGGCCCGGCGCAGGGCGGCGGGCGAGGAGCCGCCGACCCAGACGGGGATCCGCTCCTGGCTGGGCCGGGGCAGCTGGCCGAGGTCCTTGAAGGAGAACCGCTCACCCTCGAACCGCGGGTACTCCTCGGGCCCGAGGGCCGCGCGCAGGGCGTCCAGGGTCTCGTCGAGGACGGCCCCTCGGCGCTCGAAGTCCGCGCCGAGGACCTCGAACTCCTCCTGGACGTGACCGGCGCCGACGCCGAGGATCAGCCGGCCGCCGGAGAGGTGGTCGACGGTGGCGTACTGCTTGGCGCTGAGCAGCGGGTGGCGCAGGCCCAGGATCGCGACGTGGCTCAGCAGCCGCACGCGCTCGGTGACGCCGGCCAGGAAGGCCAGGGTGGCGACCGGGTCGTACCAGACGGTGCTCATGGGGCCGGCGAGCCGGCGCGGGATGGCCACGTGGTCGCAGGTGGCGACGTACCCGAAGCCCGCCCGGTCGGCGGCCCGCGCCACCTCGGCGAGATCGGCCGCGCCGGCCGACGCCTCCCAGGGTTCGGCGTAGATGGTGCTCTGCGACTGGATCGGGAGCTGCATCCCGTAGACCAGCCGACCTTCCGGAAACACGCGCGCCATGCCGTCCCCGCCTCGTCCTCGTCTGCCGATTCGTCATACCGACGCCGGGGGCCATCGTCGTAGCTGACGGTCCGTCAGGCAAGGGGTGGGCGCGAAGACGGCGCCGGACCCGCCGACCCGGCGTCCGTCGAGGCCAAGCGGGCGGTCCTGCGCGGCGAGGCGGCAGCCTCGTCGGACGCCGCGTGAGCGGGACGCTGGTCCTCGACTGCGAGGGGCTCTCCGACTCGTGCTCCAGGACTCCGGTCTGCTGGAGTGGCTTACGGCCGCGGAAGCCGAGGACATCCGGGTGGTGATCAGCTCCGTCACCCTCGTCGAGGCGCGGGACCCCCGGGTGAAGCAGGCCCGCTTCGACCACGCGGTGTCCCGGGTGAACGTGATCCCGCCGGGCGAGGCCATCGCCCGGCACGCGAGCAGGCTGCTCGCCGCCGCCGGGCTGCACGGACACGAGTACGCGCTGGACGCCGTCGTGGCCGCGACCGCCCTGGACCAGCCCGGACCCGTCACCTTGCTGACCTCGGATCCCGAGGACCTGACCGCCCTGTGCGGGAACCGGGTCCGGGTCGTCAGGATCTGGTCCCGGGAGCTCCGGCGCGCACGAGTCTGGCGGAAGCCCGGCCCGGGGACCTAGGGTGCGGCGCTCGGGCGGTGCGAGCGGCGAGGAGCGGCGTGGATCTGTTTCTGACCCTGGTCAGCGGGGTCGCGTGGACCGTGGTGTACGCCGAGGCGATCCGGGTCGGGCTGCGGGACCGTACGTACGCGATGCCGGTCGCGGCGCTCGCGCTGAACTTCGCGTGGGAGTCGACCTACGCCGTGAACGAGTTCCTCGGCGGGGTGTCCGCGCAGGGCGTCGTCAACGTGGTGTGGGCCCTCGCCGACGTCGTCATCGTCTACACCTACCTGCGCTTCGGGCGCGCGGAGCTCCCGGAGCTCGTGACCCGGCCGCTGTTCGCCGCCTGGAACGTGCTCGTCTTCGGCAGTGCCTTCGCCGTGCAGTGGCTGTTCCTCGCACACTTCGCCACCCACGACGCGACCCGGTACTCGGCCTTCCTCCAGAACCTGCTGATGTCCGGGCTGTTCGTCTCCCTCTACGCCGCCCGGCGCGGCCCCCGCGGCCAGTCGCTCGTCATCGCCGTCGCCAAATGGCTGGGGACGCTCGCCCCGACGATCCTCTTCGGGGTGATCGAGGACGCGCCGTTCATCCTCGGCCTCGGCATCCTGTGCAGCGTCTTCGACCTCGCCTACACCGGCCTGCTCCTGCAGGGCCGGCGGGCTCCGGCGGCGGCGCCGGAGCGGAGCCTCAAAAGCCTGCCGGACCCATCGCGATGACCGGCTTCGCGGCCGGGTCGAGGGTCTCCAGCACCTTCTTCATGGCCTCCTTCGGGATGCCCACACAGCCCTGCGAGGGGCCGTCGTGGTCCACGTGGAGCCAGATGTTGCCGCCCTTGCGCTCTCCGTCGGGCTTGGTCGGGTCCAGCGGCGAGGTCCCCGGCTTGCGGTTGAAGTCGATCGCGACGACGTAGTCGAAGGAACCCGCCAGCGACTCCCCCTCGACACCCCGGCCCGACGCGACGAAGGAGCCACTGCGGTCGTACGGGAACCTCGTGCCCGGCGGCTTCGCCAGCAGCCCGCCCGCGTCGGTCAGCGCGAACACGCCCTGCGGGGACGTCAGATCCCCGTACGTACGCTCCGTGGACCAGCCCTTCGCGCCGTTGCGCGCGGGCCAGCTGTCGCCCTTGACCCAGTCCGCGCCCGGCGCCGGGCGCGTGTACAGGGCGACGGTGGAGCGCGAGGAGTCCATCGCCTCGCCGGTGACCAGGACGAGCTGGCGGGACTCGGCGGGGATCCGCGCCCGGGTCTGTTCGCTCAGGCCGGGCAGACCCTGGAGGGCCTCGCGCTGCTCCCCGCGCGCCGCGCGCTCCGGGGCCGCCGCCCGGTCGTCGGCCGCCAGCGACTGCCGGGGATCCGCACCGGGCGTCTCGTACACGGCGTACGCCCAGCCCGCGCCGAAGATCAGCAGGCCGAGGGTGGCACCAATGGCCAGCGGACGCGAACGCGGGCGCCGGGAACGGGAACGGGCTCGGGCGTGCTTGCTCATTGGCCCGACCGTACTACACCGGCGATCTTCCGCTCCGGGGCGGCCTCAGGGCCCGGGGGCTTGCGGCAGGGGGAAGCGGACCCGGAGCGTGAGGCCGCCCTCCGGTTCCGGATTGGCCTCGGCGAGCAGCCCGGCGCCGTGCGCGCGGGCGATCGAGGCGACGATGGAAAGCCCCAACCCGGCGCCTTCACCTGCGGTGTGCTGCCGCTCGGTGCTGCGCCGGAAGGGCTCCAGGAGACGCGGAACGTCCTGCGGGTCCATCACCGGACCGGTGTTGGACACCGTCAGTTCCCCGTCGGCGGTGGTCGCCAGGGCGACGCGGCCGCCCGCGCGGTTGTGACGTACGGCATTGGCTAGCGGATTGCGCACGAGGTGGCCGAGCAGGGTCGCGTCGCCGGTCGCCGGTCGCCGGTCGCCGGTCGCCGCGCGCTGGAGCGCCGCCACGAGATCGGCCTGCGCCGCTCGCTGGGCGCGACCAAGGGCCAGATCCGCATCCAGTAGGCACACTGGCCGGCCTCTACCCCGCAGGGGGTGGGGTCGCGAAGGGGTGGGTCGGGGGTTGCGGGGGCGGGACCCTCTTGGGCGGGGGCGCGACAGGGTTTGGGGGTTTCCCGTCAGTCTCATCGTCGTACGCTGGCTTGATGAGAACTCCGCGTCAGGCAGCACGAATTGTCGTCCGCTCCCCCGACGGGGCCGTGTTCCTCTTCCGCGAGGACAACGTCGAGGTCGGCATCCACTGGCTGCCCCCCGGCGGTGGGATCGATCCCGGGGAGAGTCCCGAGGAGTGTGTGCGGCGGGAGTTGCGCGAGGAGACCGGCTGGACCGATCTCGAGCCGCGGCGGCTGCTGTGCACCTGGGAGCACGACTTCACGTACCAGGGCGTCCCGGTGCGCCAGCACGAGCACATCTACGTCACCGACGGGCCCCACCGCGAGCCCGTCACCGAGTCCCCCGACGCGCACTGGCGCTGGCTCCCGCAGCAGGCGCTCGCCACCCTCGGCGAGCCCCTGTGGCCGCCGCGCCTGGCGGAACTCCTCGCCGACATCCCCGCCGAGCCGGTCCACCTGGGCCTGCTCCGCTGACGACCCGGGCCGACTCCCGGGCGGCTCAGGGCTTCGCGGCCGTGGTCGCCGTCGCCCGGCCGTACAGCGTTGCCGCGTATTCGTTCAGGACGGTGCTCGTCGAGACGTCGTCCGTGTCGCCGCCCGTCAGGATGCCGATGATCCGCCCGTCCTTGGCGATCCACGCGCTGCCGCTCGTGCCACCCGGGAAGTCCGCGCAGTCGAAGCGCTGTTCCGTCGCGCTCGCGCGGACCGCGATGCCCGTGCAAGTGCGCGGGACCTTGCGGTCCGCCGGGTAGCCGGTGACCGTGACCTCCTCACCCGAACGGCCCGTGGTGTCCAGGGCGGCCGCGCCGGTGACGTCCTCGATGTTGCGGCCCGAGGCGTCCGGGGCGAGGCGGGCGAAGGCGAGGTCGTAGTCGTCGTTCGTGTCGTCCGCCCAGCGGGGGTCCTCGTAGACCTCCTCGATCTTCCAGGTGCCGTACGGGGCCCGCCCGTCGGCGTACGCGGGTGCGAAGATCGCGCCCTCGCCGCCGCCCCGGCCGGCGAGCAGGCAGTGCCCGGCGGTGACGATCAGGTTCCGCCCGGGACTGTGCACGACCGTCGCCGTGCAGAAGTGGTCGCCCTCAACGGCGCCTTCGAACAGCGCTCCGGCGATGCGCGTGACCCCGCCCTCCTCGGGCGCCGAGCCCTTCGGGCGGGGGCTCTGCGAGGTGGACAGCTGCGGTTGCTTCGCTGCTTGCGATGGTGACGGCCGGGAGGTCGAGGACGTCACCGGCGGCGCCGACTTCACCCGCGCGGCGCTCCCGCCGTCCGAGGCGGGCACCACCTGTGTCATGACCGCGGACGCGCCCAGCGCCGCCACCGCACACAACACCGCTGTCACCACGGTCCGTTTGTCCACCACAGGCACCCCTCCCGACTTTGCTCTGGCGAAGCATGCCCTGCCGTCACTTCCACCGCAAGGCGCTCCCCGCCCAAGGGCATTGACAGTGCCGGCGCGACGCCGCACACTCTTCCGCATACACCGGAAACAGTTTATGGGGGACACAATGCTTGCCGCCGCGCTCGTCACCACCGCCACCACCACCGCCGCCGCCCTCGCCGCCGCACCCGTCGGCCTCCTCGCCCACCGCGCCGTACGCCGCGCCCGGGGCGCCGAGGCGCTGCGCATCGAGTCCCCGGCCGGCATCGACGAGCAGGGCTTCGTCCGCATCGGCGGCATCGACCAGTGGATCTCGGTCCGCGGCGAGGACCGGACCAACCCCGTCATCGTCGAGATCCACGGCGGCCCCGGCGCCCCCAACTCCATCCACACCACCCGGACCCGCGCCTGGGAACAGCACTTCACGATCGTCCGCTGGGACATGCGCGGAGCCGGGAAGACCTTCGGCCGCGGCGGCCCGCAGGGCCAGGGCGAGACCACCTTCGACCGGCTCTACGAGGACGCCCTGGAGGTCACCCGGCACGCCATCGAGCGGCTGCGCACGGACCGCGTCGTCCTGGTGGCGAACTCCTACGGCAGCGTCTTCGGGCTGCGCCTGGCCCGCAACCACCCCGAGCTGTACTCCGCCTACGTCGGCACCGACCAGAACATCCAGTCCGGCGGCCGTGACACCGCCGCCCACGCGGGCCTGCTGGAGCGGCTGCGCGCGGCCGGCAGGACGAAGCGGCTCGCGCAGGTCGAGGCGATCGGCGCGGACGCGCGCGCCTGGACGCCGGCGCAGCGGGCGACGTACGCGAAGCTGTCCGCGCAGAGCGACCCGCTGACGCTCGACACCATCAAGAAGGTGGTGCTGGGGTCGATGTGGCTGTCGCCGCTGCACTCGCTGCGCGATCTGCGGGACTTCTTCCGCGGGCAGTCCTTCTCGGAGCGGGCGACCGGGGGGACGGCCGGATTCGACGACCGGGCCGACGGGACCCGTTTCGAGATCCCCTTCTTCATCTTCCAGGGCGAGTTCGACGTCCTCACCCCGACGGCGTCCGCCCGGGCCTTCTTCGAGGAGGTCGAGGCCCCGGTCAAGCACTTCGCGGTGATCGAGGGGACGAGCCACTTCGCGTCGTTCCGCCGCCCGGAGCGCTTCCTGGAGCTCCTCCTGACCCACGTCCGTCCGGCGGTCGCGGTCGCCGGGCGGGCGCGCAGCGCCTCGTAACCGCCGGGCGCACACCCAACCGCCCCGGGACCGCGCCTCGCGCGCTCCCGGGGCCGGCGTGCGTCGACAGGCGCTCAGGCCGCCGAACCCGAACCCGAACCCGGTCCCGGCCACAGGCCCTCGGGGGTCAGGCCGAGGAGGTCGATCGCGTTGCCGCGGACGATGCGGTCCACCACGTCCGGGGCGAGGTGGCCCATCTGGGACTCCCCCACCTCGCGGGACTTGGGCCACGTCGAGTCCGAGTGCGGGTAGTCCGTCTCGTACAGGACGTTGCCCACGCCGATGGCGTCCAGGTTCCGCAGACCGAACGCGTCGTCGAAGAAGCAGCCGAAGACGTGCTCCGCGAACAGCTCCGACGGCGGGCGCAGCACCTTGTCGGCGACGCCGCCCCAGCCGCGGTTCTCCTCCCAGACCACGTTCGCGCGTTCCAGGATGTACGGGATCCAGCCGATCTGGCCCTCCGCGTACATGATCCGCAGGTTCGGGAAGCGCTCGAACTTGCCGCTCATCAGCCAGTCGACCATCGAGAAACAGCAGTTGGCGAAGGTGATGGTGGAGCCGACGGCCGGTGGGGCGTCCGCCGAGGTGGACGGCATCTTCGACGAGGAGCCGATGTGCATGGCGATGACCGTGCCGGTCTCGTTGCACGCCTCCAGGAAGGGGTCCCACTCGTCCGTGTGAATGGACGGCAGGCCCAGGTGCGGCGGTATCTCCGAGAAGGCGACCGCGCGTACGCCGCGTGCCGCGTTGCGGCGGACCTCGGCGGCGGCCAAGCGGGCGTCCCAGAGCGGGATCAGGGTGAGCGGGATGAGCCGGCCGCGCGCGTCGGGGCCGCACCACTCCTCCACCATCCAGTCGTTGTACGCCCGTACGCCCAGCAGGCCGAGCTCGCGGTCCTTGGCCTCGGTGAAGGTCTGGCCGCAGAAGCGCGGGAAGGTCGGGAAGCAGAGCGCCGACTGGACGTGGTTGACGTCCATGTCCGCGAGGCGGTCGGGAACCGAGAAGGACCCCGGGCGCATCTGCTCGTAGGTGATGACTTCCAGTTTGATCTCGTCGCGGTCGTACCCGACGGAGGTGTCGAGGCGGGTGAGCGGCCGGTGCAGGTCTTCGTAGATCCACCAGTCGCCGATCGGGCCGTCGTCGCCCTTGGCGCCCATGACGGGGGCGAACCTGCCGCCGAGGAAGGTCATTTCCTTCAGGGGGGCGCGGACGACGCGGGGGCCGACGTCGTGGTACTTGGACGGGAGCCGGTCCCGCCAGACATGGGGGGGCTCAACCGTGTGGTCGTCCACCGAGATGATCTTCGGGAAGGTCTCCATGTCCTTACGGTAGCGTCAATCTGACGAACCGTCAGCTAGTTGGCAGGGGATCGATCCGCCACGGGCTGACGGGTACGGGCAACACAGGGCAGACTGGCCCTTACACCTACGGAAGGCAGGGGGGACACCAGATGGACGGCGTACCGGCCATCCCGCACCAGCGGAAGCACCCCGAGGCGGCCCGGAGCAACCAAGAGCCCCAGGCCGCAGGCCGGAGTGCCGCTGCCGCCGCGACCCCCGCCGGGGCACTCGCGGAATCCGTCCCCGAGGTCTCCCAGGCCCCCGAGGCCTCCCCGGTCTCCGAGGCCCCTCAGGCCCGCGAGGCCACCCAGGGTCCCGAATCCAGCGACGCCGCCGAGTCCACCGAAGCTGCCGAAGCCGCCGAAGCCGCCGAGAAGTCCGCGCCCGCCGCCGGCAGCGCCGCGCCCGTCCCCGAGCACACCCCCGGAAGCTCCCGGTTCGCCGTCCTCGGCCCCATCCGCGCCTGGCGCGGCGCCGAGCTCCTGCCGCCCGGCACCCCCCAGCAGCGCGCCCTGCTCGCCGTACTCCTGCTCCGCGACGGCCGTACCGCCACCGCACCCGAACTCATCGACGCGATCTGGGGCGAGGACCCGCCGCAGCAGGCGCTCGCCACCATCCGTACGTACGCCTCCCGGCTGCGCAAGGTCCTCGACCCGGGGCTGCTCGTCAGCGAGTCCGGCGGATACGCCATCCGGCTGCGCCACATCGAGGCCCTCGACCTCGGCATCGCCCGCAGCTTGGCCGCCGACGCCGAACAGGCCCGCACCGCCGGCGACCGCGCGCTCGCCCGCACGCTGCTCGCCCGCGCCCTCGACGTCTGGGACGGCGAACCCCTCGCCGGAGTCCCCGGCCCGCACGCCGAGACCGAGCGCACCCGCCTCGCCGAGTGGCGGCTGCAGCTCCTGGAGACCCGCCTCGACCTGGACCTGGAGCTCGGCCACCACGCCGAGGCCGTCTCCGAACTCACCGCCCTCACCGCCGCCCATCCGCTGCGCGAACGGCTGCGCGAGCTGCTGATGCTCGCCCTCTACCGCAGCGGCCGCCAGGCCGAGGCCCTCGCCGTGTACGCCGACACCCGCCGGCTCCTCGCCGACGAGCTGGGCGTCGACCCGCGCCCCGAACTCTCCACCCTCCAACAGCGCATCCTGCGCGCCGACGCCGAACTCGCCCACGCCGAGGACCCCGCGCCCGCCGCCGCCCCCATCCAGGTAAGGCCCGCCCAATTGCCCGCCACCGTCCCCGACTTCACGGGCCGCGCCAGCTTCGTGGCCGAACTGGGAGACATCCTCGCCGGCGCCGACGGCCAGGTCATGGCCGTCTCCGCGCTCGCCGGCATCGGCGGCGTCGGCAAGACCACCCTCGCCGTGCACGTCGCGCACGCCGCCCGCCCGCACTTCCCCGACGGACAGCTCTACGTCGACCTCCAGGGCACCGAACCGCGCCCCGCCGAGCCCGTCGCCGTCCTCGGCTCCTTCCTGCGCGCGCTCGGCACCCCCGACACCGCGATCCCCGACTCCCCCGCCGAACGGGCCGCGCTCTACCGCTCCACGCTCGACGGCCGCCGCGTCCTGGTCCTGCTCGACAACGCCCGCGACGCCGCCCAGGTCCGCCCGCTGCTGCCCGGCACCGCGGGCTGCGCCGCCCTCGTCACCAGCCGGGTCCGGATGGCGGGCCTCGCCGGAGCCCACCTCGTCGACCTCGACGTGATGAGCCCCGAGGAGGCCCTTCAGCTGTTCACCCGCATCGTCGGCGCCGAGCGGGTGGGCGCCGAGCGCCAGGCCGCCCTCGACGTCGTCGGCGCCTGCGGCTTCCTGCCGCTCGCCATCCGCATCGCCGCCTCGCGCCTGGCCGCCCGCCGCACCTGGACCGTCTCCGTCCTCGCCGCCAAGCTCGCCGACGAACGCCGCCGCCTCGACGAGCTCCAGGCCGGAGACCTCGCCGTCAAGGCCACCTTCGAGCTCGGCTACGGCCAGCTGGAGCCCGCCCAGCAGCGCGCCTTCCGCCTGCTCGGACTCGCCGACGGCCCCGACGTCTCCCTGGCCGCGGCCGCCGCCGTCATCGACCTGCCCGAGCACGACACCGAGGACCTCCTCGAAGCTTTGGTCGACTGCTCCCTCCTCGAATCCGCCGCACCCGGCCGCTACCGCTTCCACGACCTCGTACGGCTCTACGCGCGTGCGTGCGCCGAGCGCGACGAACAGCCGCCGAGCGAGCGCGACGCCGCCCTCGACCGGCTGCTGGACTTCTACCTGGCCACCGCCTCCGGCGTGTACGGGCTGGAGCGCCCCGGTGACCGCCTCGTCGCGCACCTGTCCGCCACCCGCTACCCCGGCCTGCTGTTCGCCGACCCGCGCGCCGCCCAGGACTGGCTGTACGCCGAGGCCGATCCGCTGCTCGCGTGCGTCCGGCAGGCCTCCGTACGCGCCGGCGCCGGCGGCAAGGCCTCGGGCGGGACCCAGGTGCTGCGCCGGGCCGTCGACCTCCTGTGGGCGGCCAAGGACCTCGCCGAGTCGGGGGCCAACTCCAAGCAGTACGAATCGGCCGCGACGGCCCTGCGCGACGCCGCGCACGCCGCGCAGGACCCGCGCGCCGAGGGCCGGGCCCGTACCACCCTGACCAACGTCCACCTGGTGGCCGGCCGCTTCACCGAGGCCGACGACGAGGCCCGCCGGGCCACCCTGCTCGCCCGTACCGCCGGCGACCCGCTGCCCAGCTGCTGGGCACCCAACGACCGCGGGATCATCGCCCTGTACGAGGGCCGGTACGCCGACGGCGAGCGGTACCTGCTGGAGGCCATCGAGAACTTCCGGGCCGACGGCAACAACGTCGGCGAGGCCAGCGCGCTGTGCAACCTCTCCCGGATCCACGTGGAGCTGGGCCGGCTCACCAGCGCCATACAGCTCGCCCAGCAGGGCATCGCCATCTACGACCGGATGGGCCTGACCCTGCGCCTGGCCAACGGCCGCTACGCGCTCGGCATCGCCCTCACCCAGGCGGGCCGCCTCGGCGAGGCGCTGTCGCAGCTCAGCGAGGCGCTGTCGCTGTTCCACGAGAACCGCCAGCCGCTGTGGGAGGGCGTGACGCACTTCCGGCTCGCGGAGGCCCATCTGGCGGCGCGACGGCCGACGTTGGCCGCCTCGCACGCCGAGCAGGCCATCGCGCTGCGGGGCATCGGCGGCGAGTGGCGCCGGGCCACGGTGCTGACGGTGCTGGGCAAGGCGCTGCGGCGCCTCGGTCAGCGGGACCGGGCGCGGGTGTGCTGGCGGGACGCGGAGGTCGTTTTCACGCAGCTCGGCTCGTCCGAACTGGGCGAAGTCCAGGCCCTGTTGGCGGCAGAGATCGCCGCCTGAGCTGCTGAACGAGACGTTCATCGTTCGTTTATCGCCGCGCGGCAGTATGGGGTTCATCGACTCGGCGCGTCGGGGGGCGCGGGAGTCGGCTGGAGGACCACCCGTTCGGCGGTCCGCGGGGGAATCGCCGAACGGGCCCGACCCATCCATCAGGAGATTCGATGACGACGAACGAGAACATCCTGCCGAACGACGGCGACATCAAGCCGCTGGACAACCACGCGTCCGGTGTCGAAATCAAGCCGCTGGACAATCACGCGTCGGGCATCGAGATCAAACCGCTCGACAACCACGCCTCGGACGAGGAGATCGTGACGCTGGACAACCACGCGTCCACTCCGCGCCCGTAAGGCGGGGCGCAAGACGTACCACGGGGGGCCGGGGGTCACGGGGGACCAACGGGGGGGCCACGGGGTACACGGGGGAACGGCGGTCGCGGTGGCCCGGAGGGGGAGCCATCGCGGCCGCCGCACGTCCATGTCCGGCGCCGGTCGCGGTCGCGGTCCCGGTTGTGGTCCCGGTCCCGGTGGGTCGCGGAAAGCTACGCTGGGGCCGTGTTCACCTCACAGGGGCCGACCCTCCGCGAACTGGCCGTCCAGGCCCTGTCCTCGATCGAGCGGGGCTACGACCTGTTGGCGCCCACGTTCGACCGCACCCCCTTCCGCACCCCGGACCGGATGCTCGACGCGGTCGAGGAGACGCTCGCGCAGCACGAGGGCTCCTTCGGTTCCGGGCTGGACCTGTGCTGCGGCACCGGCGCGGGCATCGGGATGCTCCGCCGGCTGTGCCGGGGCCTGGTCACCGGGGTGGACCTGAGCGCGGGGATGCTGGCCGAAGCCCGGCGGGCGCACGCGGACGAGCGCGTGGACTTCGTACGGGCGGACGCGCGGGCACTGCCGCCCGCGCTCGGAGCCTCGTACGACCTGGCGGTGAGCTTCGGGGCCTTCGGGCACTTCCTGCCGGCCGAGCGGCCCGCCGTCTTCGCCGGCGTGCACCACGCCCTGCGGCCGGGCGGGGTCTTCGCGTTCCCGATCGGCGCGCCGATCCCGCCGCGGCACCCCGCCTGGTGGGTGACGGCGGGCTTCGACGCGGCGATGCGGGTGCGCAACGCCGTGTGGCGGCCGCCGTTCGTCATGTACTACCGGACCTTCCCGCTGGGCGGCGTCCGCGCGGACCTGCGGGCGGCCGGCTTCACGGTGGAGACGGTCCCGCTGGAGCACTTCGGGCGCCGGCCCGACGGGCTGCCGCGGTGGCGGCTCGTACTGGCCCGGCGGGCGGCGGACGGCGGGCAGCGGACGGCGGTGTGACGGCCGCTAGCGGGAACGCAGTTCGCGTTTGAGGACCTTGCCGCCGGCGTTGCGCGGCAGTTCGGCGACGAACTCCACCTCGCGCGGCACCTTGTAGTTGGCCATCTCCCGCCGCGACCACGCGATGAGGTCGTCGGCGGTGAGCAGCGAGCCGGGGCGCCGTACCGCGTAGGCCTTGCCGACCTCGCCGAGGCGCGGGTCGGGGACGCCGACGACGGCGACATCGGCGACGTCCGGGTGCAGGCCGAGGAGTTGCTCGATCTCGGCGGGGTAGGCGTTGAAGCCCCCGACGATGAACATGTCCTTGATCCGGTCGGTGATGCGCAGGTTCCCCGCGGCGTCGAGGACGCCGACGTCGCCGGTGCGCAGCCAGCCTTCCTCGGTGATGGCCCGGGCGGTCTCGGCCGGGTCCTCGAAGTAGCCCCGCATGACGTTGTGGCCGCGCACCCACACCTCGCCGGCTTCCCCGGCGGGCAGGGCGGCCCCGCCGGGGCCCGCGATCCGTACCTCGGTGCCGGGGATGGGCCGCCCCGAGGTGGAGGCGATGGTCTCCGCCGGGTCGCCGCGGCGGCACATGGTGACGATGCCGCCGGCCTCGGAGAGCCCGTAGGCGGTCAGGACGGTGGCGATGCGCAGTTCGCCGCGGAGCCGCTCGACGAGCCGCAGCGGGACCACGGCCGCTCCGGTGACGACCAGGCGCAGGGCGGTGAGGTCGTGGTGGTCGCGCTGGGGGTGGTCGAGCAGGGACTGGTGGAGGGTGGGCGGCCCGGGGAGTACGGAGATCCGTTCGGCGGCGATGTTGGCGAGGACGGTGTCGACGTTGAAGACGGGCTGGGGGATCATCGTGGCGCCGCGCATCAGGCAGGCGATGATCCCGGCCTTGTAGCCGAAGGTGTGGAAGAAGGGGTTCACGATCAGGTAGCGGTCGCCCTCGCGCAGTCCGGCGAGCTCGCTCCACACGTCGTAGCAGCGCAGGGACTGGGCGTGGGTGATGACGGCGCCCTTGGGGCTGCCGGTGGTGCCGGAGGTGAAGATGATGTCGGAGGGGGCCTCGGGGCGTATCGCCTCGGCGCGCTGGCGGACCGCCTCGGGCGTGACGGTGTCACCGCCGGCCAGGAAGTCCTTCCAGGTGCGGAAGGACTCGGGGGCGTCCTCGGCGAGGACGACGACCTGCTCCAGGTACTCCAGGCCGGGCAGCGGGCCGGAGCCGTGGCCGTCGGCCGCGGCGCGGCGCAGGGAGGCGACGTAGGAGGTGCCGAGGAAGGTGCCGGTGATGAACAGCAGCTTGGCGCGGCTGCGCTGGAGGACGTATGCGGCTTCGGCGCCCTTGAAACGCGTGTTGAGGGGGACGAGTACGGCGCCCGCCGAGACCGCTCCGAGCGCGGAGACGATCCACTCCAGGGTATTGGGCGCCCAGACGGCGACCCGGTCGCCCGGCTCGACCCCGGCGGCGATGCAGGCGGCCGCGGCGCGGCCGACGCGCTCGCCGAGCTGCGCGTAGCTGATGCGGACGCGTCCGTCCACGACGGCTTCGTGGTCGGCGTACTGCTCGGCGGCCGCGCGCAGCAGTGTGGCGATGCTGCCCCAGCGCAGATCGCCCCGTACGTCCTCGCGCTCGTCCTCGCGGCTGCTTTCGCCCTCGCGCCCGCCCCCGCGCTTGCCCTCACCCTCGCCCTTGCCCTCGCCCTTGCCCTCGCCCTCGCCCTTGCCCTTGCCCTTGCCCTTGCCCTCGTCCATCGTTCGCCCCTCCCCGCTCCCTGCGACACCGGTAGCTGACTATCCGTCAGATTAGCTGTAGCCTTCGCGGCTGTCAGTACTGGTGCACCCCCCGGAGGTGGCGATGGCGGCAACGCTCAAGGACGCTACGGCGATAGTCGGCATCGGGCAGACCGCCTTTGCCAAACAACTGCCGCAGTCCGAGAAGGAATTGGCCTGCCGGGCCATTCTGGCGGCGCTCGCCGACGCCGGCATAGCGCCGTCGGAGGTCGACGCCTTCTCCTCCTACACGATGGAGGAGACCGACGAGGTCGAGGTCGCCAAGGCCATCGGCGCCGGCGACGTCACCTTCTTCTCCAAGATCGGCTACGGCGGCGGCGGTTCCTGCGCGACCGTCGGCCACCTCGCGGCCGCCGTCGCCACCGGCCAGGCCACCGTCGGCGTCGCCTGGCGCTCGCGCAAGCGCGGCTCCGGCCCGCGCCCGTGGAAGAACACCGCCGTCCAGCTCCCCACCCCCGGCCAGTGGACCCGACCCTTCGGACTGCTGCGGCCCGCGGACGAGATCGGCATGCTGGCCCGCCGCTACATGCACGAGTACGGAGCCACCCGCGACCACCTCTTCAACGTCGCGATGGCCTGCCGCAACCGGGCCAACGAGAACCCGGCCGCGATGATGTACGACCGCCCGCTGACCCGCGAGATGTACATGACCTCCCGCATGATCAGCGACCCCCTCTGCCTGTTCGACAACTGTCTGGAGACGGACGGCGCGCTCGCCTGCGTGATCGTGAGCGCCGAGCGGGCCCGCGACTGCCGGCAGAAGCCCGTCTACGTCCACTCCGTCGCCCAGGGCCTGCCCGCCCAGCACCACGGCATGGTCAACTACTGGAACGACGACCCGCTGTCGGGCCCCGCCTGGACCGCCGCCCGACACCTCTGGAAACAGGCCGACTTCGGACCGCAGGACGTGGACGTGGCCCAGATCTACGACGCCTTCACCCCGCTGATCCCGCTTTCCCTGGAGGGCTACGGCTTCTGCGGGCGCGGCGAGGGCGCCGCCTTCACCGAGGGCGGGGCCCTGGAGATCGGAGGCCGGCTGCCCATCAACACGGGCGGCGGCGGGCTCAGCGAGGCCTACGTGCACGGCTTCAACCTGATCAACGAGGGCGTCAAGCAGCTGCGCGGCATCTCCACCGCCCAGGTGCCGGACGCCGCGACCTGCCTGGTGACGGCGGGCGAGGGTGTCCCGACGTCCGCGATCCTGCTGCGAGCCTGAGGAGCCGAAGATGACCGCTGACACCGCCGACACCGCCGACACCGCTGCGACGGCTGATACCGCCGACGCCGCTGCCACAGCCGCTGCCACTGCCACTGCCACTGCCACTGTCGGCGCCGAGGGACTGCTGCTGCCCGTCCCCGACGAGGACGGCGCCCCCTTCTGGGAGTACGCTGCCCGGGGCGAACTGCGCGTCCAGGCCTGCTCCGCCTGCGGCAGACTCCGCTTCCCGCCGCGCCCCTGCTGCCCGCACTGCCAGTCCTTCGACTCCGAGTGGCGCCCGATGAGCGGCCGCGGCCGCATCTGGTCCTACGTCCGGCCGCACCCGCCGCTGCTGCCCGCGTACGCCGCGCAGGCCCCGTACAACGTCGTCCTCGTCGAGCTCGCCGACGCCCCGCACATCCGCCTCGCCGGCAACCTCGTCACCTCGGCGGACGCCCCGCTCGACTCGATGGACCCGGCCCGGCTGCGCATCGGCGCGCGGGTCCAGGTGGTCTTCACCGAGACGGGCGGGATGGCCGTGCCGCGCTGGATTCCGGAGAAGTCGTGACGCTGCGGGTGGAGCGGGACAAGGCGACCGGGGTCGCGGTCGTCACCCTGGACCGGGAGCGCAGGCACAACGCGATCGACCTGGCGACGGCGGCCGCACTGGGCGAGGTGTGGCGGGAGCTGCGCCACGAGGAGGACGTACGGGCGGTGGTGCTCACGGGCGCCGGGACCGCCGCCTTCTGTACGGGCATCGACCGCGGCGCGGACGTACCGCAGCCGGCCTCCCCGTACTCGGCGGACGACCCGCTGATCGCCATCGGCCCGAAGGCGTGCGACCTGTGGAAGCCGGTGATCGCCGCGGTCAACGGCATGGCGTGCGGCGGGGCCTTCTACCTGCTGGGCGAGTCGGAGTTCATCGTCTCCTCCTCGTCCGCGACGTACTTCGACCCGCACACGACGTACGGCATGGTCAGCGCGTACGAGGCCGTCTACATGGCGCAGCGGATGCCCTTCGGCGAGGCCGCCCGGATGTCCCTGATGGGCACGGCGGAACGGCTCTCCGCGCAGCGGGCGTACGAGATCGGCCTGGTCTCGGAGCTGGCCGCGCCCGAGGAACTGCTCCCCGCGGCCCTGCGGGCGGCGCGGACCCTGGCCGGTTTCCCGACGGAGGCCGTGCAGGGGACCGTACGGGCGCTGTGGTCGGCCAAGCAGGCCGCGCTCCAGCAGGCGCTGACGCAGGCGCCGGCGCTGATCGCGCTGGGGAACCTGCCGGCGCAGCGGCAGGCGGAGCTGTTCGCGGGCCGGCGGGAGGCTGCCGTGGAGCCGCGGGTGCGGTGAGGGGCGTGCGCGCGGCGGGGCGCGCCGGCCGCGTGGTCCGCGCCGTCAGCTGATGCGGCCCATCTCGCAGCGCTGGATCTCGGCGGCCTTGTCCCCGTGCGCCATCGGGACGGTGACCGTCTTGGCCTCGCGGCCCTTGAGGGTGACCCGGACCGAGGTGCTGTCGAGGCTGGCGCCGCTCGCGCCCGCGAAGTTCAGCGGTACGTCGACGGTGCGCTCGGTGTCCACGAGCGAGGTCACCTGGATGACGGCCTGCGGCCTGCCCGGGCCGGCGCAGGTGACGACCGTGGCGCGGGCGGGCTCCTTGGACTTGGTGCCGCTGCTCCCGCCGGTGGTAGTGGTGTTCGTGTGGGTGGTGCGTCTGCTCTTGGAGCTGGAGCAGCCGCCACCGCCGCTGCTGCTCTTGCCCTTGCTCTTTCCGCTGCTCCCGCCGTGCGACGAGAAACCCGTCAGCGCGAGCACCACGCCCACGAGTACCGCCGTGAATCTGATCCGCCGTGCAGCCGCCATGGCCGAATCCCTCCCCCTGGGCAACGGCGGGTCACGCTATCAGCCGTCTCCGACGGCGGAGCGGGCGGCGATGGAGAAGGCAAAGGAGAAGGTGAAGGCCCTGCGCTGCCCCTCCGGCGTGCGGCGGCAGGGGCCCGGGCGTAGCGTCGGGATCGAGACCCCCTGCCCCGGAGGGCCGGGCATGATCCGCAACGCACTCGGTTCGCTGATGGGTCTCATCGGAGCGACGGCCGCCGTCTGGAGCCCCTTCCGTGCCTGGTACGACGGCCGTCACGGACGCGACCACCGCGTCCAGGACCTTCTTCTCCGCCGCCGGGGCCCCCGGACATGGCGGCGGCCCCGGCCCCCTGGTGGGGGCGGGGCCGGCCGGCCGGGGCTGGAGGTGGGGATCAGGCCTCGACGACGCCCGAGGACGCGATCTCGATCTTGGCGCGGGTGGTGCCGGACTGGGAGCCCAGGCCCTCGATCTTGGTGACCAGGTCCGAACCCGAGACGACCTCGCCGAAGACGACGTGCTTGCCGTCCAGCCACGGGGTGGCGACGGTGGTGATGAAGAACTGCGAGCCGTTGGTGTTGCGGCCGGCGTTCGCCATCGACAGCAGGAACGGGCGGTCGTGCTTCAGCTGGAAGTTCTCGTCGGCGAACTTCTCGCCGTAGATGCTCTTGCCGCCGGTGCCGTTCTGGTTGGTGAAGTCGCCACCCTGCAGCATGAACTGCGGGATGACGCGGTGGAACGGCGAGCCCGCGTAGCCGAAGCCGTGCACGCCGGTGGCGAGCTCACGGAAGTTCTGGGCGGTCTTCGGGACGACGTCGTCGAAGAGCTTGAACTCGATGCGGCCGGCGGCCTCGCCGTTGATGTTGATGTCGAAGTAGACGTTGCTCATGGGACCCATCCTGTCACTCCCGGTGCGGCACGCGACCCGGAGGGCCCCCGGCGAGGCGCCGAACCCCGCCGATAGCTCAATCGGGTGAGCCGCCTCGCATATGCCTATGACGCATGCCACGACCGGCTTGGATCCGGGACATGGTCACTTCGCATCACGAGGCCTCCCATCGGATCTTCCAGGACCGCCCGGAGCTCCTCGCGCCGGTCTTCCGGATCCTGGGCGTGCCGCTGCCGGTAAACCCCGCCGTCGAGGTGCTGACCGCCGACGTCACGGAGATCCGCCCCCTGGAGCGGCGCGTGGACAGCGTTCTGCGGATCACGGCGCGCGACGGCGACGGCGACGGCGACGGCGACGGCGACGGATTCTTGCTGGCGATCGAGGCGCAGGGCCGCCGCGACCCGGACAAGGCGGCCAGCTGGACGTGGAAATCGGCCTGGGCAACAGCCTGGCGAGAGACATCTGGAGGCACCTGATGCCGCGTACTTCCTTCCCCGGCCGTGGCACGCTCATCGAGGAGACGTACCTGGAAGGCGAAGCCAAGGGCAGGAACGAGGGCAGGACCGAAGGCAAGGCCGAGGAGCGCGCGCAGCTCGTCCTGCGCGTTCTCGACAACCGCGGGATCCCCGTCCTCCCCGAGTTCCGGGAGTGCGTCATCGCCTGCGGCGACCTCGACACCCTCGGGCGGTGGATCGACCTCGCCTTCACCGTGTCCCGGGCCGAGGAGCTCTTCGCCGAGGAGCGCTGACCCCGGCGCCACGGCCCCGGCGCGCGCCGCTCATACGTCCCGCCAGGCGGTTGTTTGGCACTGTAGGCGCCGGACGTCCGGGAGCTCGTCCCAACCGCGTTCTAGACAGGCAGCCAGGATCTCGCGGGCGGATGACGCGATGCTCCCGCAGAGCTCGTCGCGACGGACCGTTCCGCCGCCCGATGTGGAGCAGCCCCTCGGCCGGACGGCGACGCTCCGCGCGTCGGCCGCCTCCAGGTCCACCCAAAACGGTCCATCGAAGAAATGAACGCGGGTGCCCGCGAACCGCGCATCCCTGACCAGGTCGGCCGCCCGGAGGAACTCGCAGGCCAGCGCCACAGGCATGTCGTTCCATCGGGCCTCGGGGAATTCGACGCCCCCGATGCGCACCCAGATGGACCCCCACACCGCGCTCCCTGCGGCGGACAACGTCAGCGAGTCGCTGTCGTGCCGCAATGCGAAACCGACACCCGCCGACATCAGGAAGGCGCTGACGTGCGGGTGCCCGTGCCCTTCGCGGCGTCCAGGGCGTAGACGCAGCGGTCCTTGCTGCAGGCATAGACCACGCCCGCCTCGGCCACCGGGGCGCCGGTGATCTCGCCGCCCGTGGCCAGCTTCCAGCGGAGCTGGCCGCCCGCCGCGTCCAGGGTGTACAGGCAGTGGTCGGCCGAACCGAAGTGGACGCGGCCGTCCGCGACCGCCGGCGGGCCGGTGATCTCCCCGCCCGCGGCGAAGCGCCACTTCGGGGTGCCCGTGACCGCGTCGAGCGTGTACAGGGCGCTGCCCGCGCCCAGGTGGACGCTGCCGTTCGCGACCAGCACCGGGTCCGCGGACGGGCGCGGCTCGGTCGTGATGCGCCAGCGGTCCTTGCCGGTGGCCGCGTCCAGGGCGTAGACGGTGCCGAGGTGGTCCGCGAGGTAGACCCCGCCGCCCGTGACCGCCGCGCCCGGGGCGAAGGCCGGCGCCGCCAGGAACACGGCCGGGGCCTCGAAGTGCCAGCGGACCCGGCCCGAGGCCCGGTCCACGGACAGGACGCGGGTCCCGGCCGCGACGTAGACGTTGCCGTCCGGGGCCGGGGTGACCCGTACGGGGACGTTGCCGCAGGAGGCCGCGTCGCCGACGGGGTACGACCAGGACTCGCGGCCGCTGCGGGCGTCCAGGGCGCGCAGTCGCGCGTCCTGCCACACGTACACGGTGCCGTCCGCCAGGACGGGGGCGCCCTCGGCGCTCTCGAAGTCCGTCTGCGCGCCGGTCAGCTCCCACAGCTTCTGGCCGTTCGAAGCCTCCCAGCCCTGTACGCCGCCCCCGCGCGTGGCCGTGACGACGGTGCCCCGGTCGGCGCGCAGGGCGTACACCCAGGCGTCGGTGGACAGCCGCCACCGCTCCGAGCCGTCGGTGGCGTCGAGCGCGTAGAGGGAGGGCCCGTCGGAGGCGTGGATCCGGCCGTCCGCGACGGCCATGGACCAGGCGACGTCACGGGTCTTGAACTGGCGCCGGCCGCTCGCCACGTCCAGGGCGTGCACCTCGAAGGAGGTGACGTAGAGCATGTCTCCCGCGACCGTGGGGGTGCCCCAGACCTCGTTGGACATCCGGAAGCGCCACGGGCGCCAGCGCCCGCTGTCCGGCGCCGGCCCGGGGTTCGGGATCGCCGCCACCGACGACGCCACCGCGGACGCCACCGCCGAGGGGGCCGCCATCGCCGCCGAGGACCCGCCCGGCGGGCGTACCCAGCCGGTCGCAGAATCCGCGGCCGCCGCGTGCGCGGCGGGCGCCGAGGCACTCGCGCGCGGCCCGGGCCCGATCGGCACCGGGGAGCCGCCCAGCCGTACGGGATCGCCCGACGGCGCGGGCGTCAGCGGCGGCCGCTCGGGGCGCTGCGGAACGGCCTGGCCGGTGCGCGGGTCGAGCCACGGGTCGGCGCCGCCGCGCTGCCGACGGTGCGTGGCGGGACCCGAGGCGGGCCCGGACAGCGGCCCGGGGGCCGGCACCGGGACCGGCGCGGCCGGGGTGCGCTGCCCCGCCCGCCGGGTCTCGATCATCGCGACGGCCCGCGCGGGCAGCCACGCCGAGGCGGTGCCGCTGTCGTCGCCGCCGTCGAACAGGTGCGGGGCGAGCTGCGCCTGCAGGTCGGCGGGGGTCGGGCGCTGGGTGGCGTCCATCTGCATGCAGGAGTCGATCAGCGGCCGCAGCTCGTTTGGGAGGCCCTCCAGGTTGGGCCCCTCGCGCAGCAGCATGAACACCGTCTCCACCGGGTTCGCCCCGTGGTACGGCGGATGCCCGGTCGCGGCGAAGACCAGCGTGGAGCCGAGCGAGAAGACGTCGCTGGCGCCCTTGACGCTGCGGGAGTCCTTCGCCTGCTCGGGCGACATGTACGCGGGCGTGCCGACGGCGACGTTCGTCATGGTCAGACGGGTATTGGAGACCCCGCTCGCGATGCCGAAGTCGATCACGCGCGGGCCGTCCTCGACGACGAGCACGTTGGACGGCTTCAGGTCGCGGTGGACCAGGCCCGCCCCGTGGATGGACTGCAGCGCCTCGGCGATGCCCGCGGCGAGCCACCGCACGGCCTGGGCGGGCATGGGCCCGCACTCGTTGACGATCTCCTCCAGGGAGGGCGCCGGCACGTACGCGGTCGCCAGCCACGGCACGGCGGCGCGCGGGTCGGCGTCGACGACGGCCGCGGTGTAGAAGCCGGACACGGCGCGCGCCGCCTCCACCTCGCGGGTGAAGCGCACGCGGAACAGCTGGTCCTCGGCGAGCTCGGTGCGCACCGTCTTGATCGCGACTCGGCGTCCGGACGCCGACCGTGCGAGATAGACCAGCCCCATGCCGCCGGCGCCGAGCCGTCCCAGCACCTCGAAGGGGCCGATCCGTCTCGGGTCGTGCTGCGTCAGCTGCTCCACCACTCGCCTCCACACCTCCCCGTACGGGCCCTCGCCGGGTCCGCTCCTTCAACATGCACCCCACCAGCGCTCGCGCCGACAGGCACACGGCGGCACACGGCGGTCGGCCGGTGCAGCGTCACACTCCGGGCCCCGCCCGGGGTCGTGCAACCCGATTCTGTCAGGCCCGCGCCCCGTACGGCCCCGACTGGGCCCGGAACCGGGCCCGAGTACGGCCCCGATCACCGGCCCGGTCACCGGCCCGATCGCGGACCCGGCTACGCCTGCGGCTTCGTACGCGGCTCCGACAGGAGTCCGAAGACCGCCCCCTGATTGTCCGCGACGACCGCGATCCGCCCGTGGGGGGTGTCGAAGGGATCGGCGGTGACCCGCCCGCCGAGCCGCTGGACCATCGCCACGGACTGGTCGCAGTCCGGTACGGCGAAGTACGCCAGGAAGTGCGCGGGCATGATGTCGGGGAAGGCGTCGGTGATCAGGCTGCGGCCCATGACGGCGCTCCCCGGTCCGGGCGCGCTTCCCGGCGGGGACCAGATGCGGTACTCGACGCCGGCATCGTCCTGGTCCTGCGGGACGTAGCCGAAGACCTTGGCGTAGAACACGTCCACCGCGTCGCGGGCCCGCGTGTAGACCTCGGTCCAGCAGTAGGTGTACGGCTCCCGCTGGGCGTCGAAGCCGTGGTGGGTGCCGGGCTGCCACAGCCCGAAGACGGCTCCGCCGGGGTCGGCGGCCATCGCGGCCGCCCCGTACGGGCCCACGGGCATCGGGTCCATCACCATCTGCCCGCCGGCGGCGCGGATGCGCTGGGCGCAGGCGTAGGCGTCGGAGGTGTAGAGGTAAATCCCCCATACGGTGGGCATCCGGCCGTCGGGCTTGGGGGCGAGCGCGGCGACGTTGCGGCCGCGGCTGTAGGCCTGGGTGTAGTGGCCGTACTCGGGTCCGGCGCTGTCGGCGAAAGTCCACCCGAAGAGCTCACCGTAGAAGCGCTTGCCCGCCTCGACGTCGGGAAGCGAGGCATCCACCCAGCAGGGTGCGCCTTCCGCGAATGCGGCCATGAGCCCGTTTCCTTCCGTTGTGCGGGGGTGTGCCCCCTCCCGCCATCCTCCCCCAGCCATGATCCGACCGAAAACTTGTCCACAGCCTGTTGATAAGACTATTCGGGGGATACCGCCCGCAAGGGGGCGGCGCGCCCAGGGCGCCCACACGGCCGAAACGGATCCACCCGACGCTACGTGAGCGCTCCAAGCCCAGGCCAGGCGCCCCGTGACCCCATTTGCAGGCGGCCGAATCGCGCCCCGATCACCCCTCGGTAAGCTGACTGCATGACAGGACAAGTACGCACCGTCGACGGCCGCGTTGCCGGCCGGCGCGGTCAGGCGACGCGGCAGAAGTTGCTCGACTGCCTCAGCGAGATGCTCAGCTCCTCGCCGTACCGCGACGTCAAGGTGATCGACGTCGCCCGCAAGGCCGGAACCTCGCCCGCGACCTTCTACCAGTACTTCCCGGACGTCGAAGGCGCCGTCCTGGAGATCGCCGAGGAAATGGCCAACGAGGGCGCGCAGTTGACGTCGCTCGTGGAGGGCCGTTCCTGGGTCGGCAAAGCCGGCTGGGCGGCTGCGGAGGAACTCGTCGAGGGATTCCTGGACTTCTGGCGGCGCAACGACGCGATCCTGCGGGTCGTCGACCTCGGCGCGGCCGAGGGCGACAAGCGCTTCTACAAGATCCGCATGAAGATCCTGAACTCCGTCACCAACTCCCTCACGGAGTCGATGAAGGAACTCCAGGCCAAGGGCAAGGTCGACAAGGACCTCAGTCCGGCGGCGATGGCCGGTTCGCTGGTCGCGATGCTGGCCGCGGTCGCCTCGCACCAGAAGGGCTTCCAGACCTGGGGCGTCAAGCAGGCCGAGCTCAAGCCGAACCTGGCGCTGCTCGTCCACCTCGGCATCACGGGCAAGAAGCCTACGAAGTAGCGGCGGCCCCCACCTGCCGGGGGTCCGCCCTTGCCGGGGGTCCGCCCCTGCCGGGGTCCGCCGCCGCCCGCTCCTCACGGTTCCTGCCGATGTTCCGCCGCGATCAGCGCCGCTCCAGGCGGAACAGCCGGATCTCGCGCTCGATGCGCGCCTGGTACGTCGCGTACGGCGGCCAGAACTTCAACACCGCCTGCCACGCCGCCGCGCGCTCCTCGCCCGTCAGCAGGCGGGCCCGTACCGCGATGTCCTGCCCCTTCCAGCTGACCTGCGCGTCGGGGTGCTTGAGCAGGTTCCCGGTCCACGCCGGATGCCCGGGCCGGCCGAAGTTGGAGCCGATCAGCAGCCAACTCGCGCCGCCCTCCTCCGGCATGCACGCGAGCGGGGTGGTGCGCGGTTCGCCGGTCTTGGCGCCCTTGGCGGTGAGGATCACGCCGGGGAGCATCTGGGCGCTGAGGATGACCTTGCCGCGGGTCAGCTTGTGCACCGCCTTGTCCATGGCGGGGATGAAGTGCGGTGCGATCTTGGCGAACAGCATGGTCGAGGAGACCTTCTGCATCAGCTTGACGCCGGGAGCCATCAGACGGCCACCCTCTCGGATGTATCGGATGTGGGGGGTGCAGGGGTGAAGAGGCCGGCGCGCTGGGCCGCGTGCGCCCGCAGCCGGTGCACGGGGCCGAACAGCAGCTCGTCGGCCGCCGCCCGCTTGAAGTAGAGGTGCGCGTCGTGCTCCCAGGTGAAGCCGATGCCTCCGTGCAATTGGATCGCCTCTCCGGCGGTGGTCCGCAGGGCCTCCAGCGCCTGGGCGAGGGCGAGGCCGCCCTGTTGCGGGTCCCAGGCGGCGTAGTAGGCCGCGGAGCGGGCCGCCTGCACCTGTACGTACAGGTCGGCGAGCCGGTGCTTGACCGCCTGGAAGGAGCCGATGGCCCGGCCGAACTGCTCGCGCTGGCGGACGTAGTCCACGGTGCGGGCCAGCGCCTGCCCGGCCGCGCCGACCGCCTCGGCCGCGAGCACGGCGGCGGCGGTGCGCCCGGTGGCGGCGAGGGCGCCGAGCACGTCGGCCTCCGCCCCGCCCAGCAACTCCGCAGGTACGTCGCGCAGTTGCACGCGGGCCTGCGGCCGGGTCTCGTCCAGGGTCGCCTGCCGTGACCGTACGAGGCCGGGCGCGCCCTCCCGTACGAGGAACAGCAGCGTGCGGCTGCGCGCGAAGCCGCCCGTGTGCGCGGCGACCAGGAGCAGTGAGGCGCTGTGCCCGTCGAGCACCTGGGCGGCCTCCCCGTACAGCCGCCAGCCGCCGTCCTCCCCGGTACGGGCCTGTACGCCGCCGGCGCGGCCGCCGCCCGCCCAGTCGCCGGGGACGTTGTCGCCGGTCAGCGCGAGGGCGGTGGCCAGCGCCGGGCCCGGGACGGCGAGGGCGGCCGTGAGGCCGCCGGCCGCGAGGGCCGGGAGCAGGGCGGAGCGCTGGTCCCCGGTGCCGAGGGCGGTGATCAGCGGCACGCCGAGCGCGGCGGTGGCCAGCAGGGGCGAGGGCAGCAGCGCGCGCCCGGTCTCCTCGCAGGCCAGGACCAGATCGGCGGGGGCGCAGCCGACGCCTCCGTACTCCTCCGCGATGGCGATGCCCGGCAGGCCGAGCTGCTGCGCGAGCTGCTGCCACAGCTCGCGGTCGTGTCCGGCGGCGGTGCGGACGGCGGCTTTGACCTCGTCCGGTCCGCAGCGTTTGCCCAGGATCTCGCGCAGGGTGCGGCGCATCTCGTCCTGCTCCGCGGTGAAGGCGGCGTCCATCGTCGGGCTCCTCCCCGTATCTGACGGGCCGTCATGTTAGGGCGGCCGACGGCAGATGCACAGAGGGTGGGGAGGGCGAGTCCGGGAGCCTCCGGCGGACTAGAAACTGACAGGCCGTCAGATGTACCGTCGGGTCATGCCTGGACCCACACCCGGACCCCTCTCCGGGTCCACTCCCGCCACTTCCACCACCGCCGCCGCAGGCACGGACGGCCGCCGCCGCCGCAGGGTCGCGGTCGTCGGCGTCGCCCTGTCGGACTGCGGCCGGGTGGACGGCCCCACCCCGTACGCCCTGCACGCGCAGGCCGCCCGGCGCGCCCTGGCCGACTCGGGCCTGGACCGCTCGGTCATCGACGGCTTCGCCTCGGCCGGCCTCGGCATCCTCGCCCCGATCGAGGTGGCCGAGTACCTCGGACTGCGTCCCACCTGGGTCGACTCCACCTCGGTCGGCGGCGCCACCTGGGAGGTCATGGCCGCACACGCGGCGGACGCCATCGCCGCCGGGCACGCCAATGCCGTCCTGCTGGTCTACGGATCCACCGCCCGGGCGGACATCAAGGCCCGCCGGCGCACCTCGAACCTGTCCTTCGGCGCGCGGGGACCGCTGCAGTTCGAAGTCCCGTACGGGCACACGCTGGTGTCCAAGTACGCGATGGCCGCGCGGCGCCACATGCACGAGTACGGGACGACCCTGGAGCAGCTCGCCTCGGTGGCCGTACAGGCGCGGGCGAACGCCGCCACCAACCCGGACGCGATGTTCCGCGACCCGATCACGGTGGACGAGGTCCTGGCCGGCGACATGATCGCGGACCCGTTCACGAAGCTCCACTGCTGCATCCGCTCGGACGGCGGCTGCGCGGTGCTGCTGGCCGCGGAGGACTACGTACCGGACACGGCGAAGGCGCCCGTCTGGGTCCTGGGCACGGGCACGTCGGTCTCCCACACCACCATGTCGGAGTGGGAGGACTTCACGGTGTCCCCGGCCGCCGTCTCGGGCCGCCTGGCCTTCGAACGGGCGGGCGTGACCCCGGCGGACGTGGACCTCGCGCAGATCTACGACGCCTTCACGTACATGACCCTGGTCACCCTGGAAGACCTCGGCTTCTGCGCGAAGGGCGAGGGCGGGGCCTTCGTGGAGAAGGGCCGCCTGCTGCGGGACGGGGAACTCCCGGTCAACACCGACGGCGGCGGCCTCTCGGCCTGCCACCCGGGCATGCGCGGCCTCTTCCTCCTGGTCGAGGCGGTCCGCCAACTCCGCGGCGAATCCGGCCCGGGCCAGGTCCACAAACGCAACGGCCACCTCCCCGACCTCGCGGTCGCCTCGGGCACGGGGGGCTGGTTCTGCTCGTCGGGGACGGTGGTGCTGGGGCGGGGCTGAGGGGGTGTGGACGGCTTATGTCCGGCCACGAGCAGTCTGCGGACGCTGAGCAAGTGGAGTGCGTAACGGTCTGACGCGCCTGCCCCCCGGCAGGATCATCCAGCCACCGTCCGGGGCAGGTTGGGGCCGCTCTTTGTCGAGGCCTCCTCCCGTCCAGCAAGGGCGTACGGCTAGGGGGTCAGATCGGTCCCCGTGCAGCGTCCTTTTGGGGGTTTCCCGACAGTCTTCGCATTTCCGTGTCGGGCCCCCGCCCAAGCCCGCTCCCGCCCCTCCCCCGGCCCACCCCGCCCTGGTGTTCCATAGGGCCCATGGACGACTTTCACCGCACCCTGCACTCGCTGCGCGTATGGGACGCCGAGCTCCCCGGCTTCGACACCGCCGTCGCGCCGGTCGAGCCGCTGGCGCTGTTTCGCGAGTGGTTCACGCACGCCGCCGAGGCCGGGCAGCTCGAGCCGCACACCATGAGTCTGGCCACCGTGGACGGGCAGGGGCGGCCCGACATGCGGACGCTGATGCTGCACGACGCCGACGCGCGGGGCTGGCACTTCGCCTCGCACTCCACCAGCGCCAAGGGCAGGCAGCTGGCCGCGCACCCCGACGCGGCGCTCGGGTTCTACTGGCCGACCGTGGCCCGGCAGATCCGCATCCGCGGGCGGGTCACCGCGTGCGGGCCCGAGGAGAGCCGGGCGGACCTGGCGGTCCGTTCGCGGGGTGCGCTCGCCGCGGCGCTCACGGGCCGGCAGAGCGAGGTCCTCGGGTCCCCTGAGGAACTGGCCCGGGCCTCGGCCGCGGCGTGGGAGCGGGCCGGCGCCGAGCCGGACGCGCCGGCGCCGACCTGGACCCGGTACGTGCTCGACGCCACCGAGGTGGAGTTCTTCCAGGGCGACGCCACCCGCCGCCACACCCGCCTGCGCTACACCTGTACCCCGGCGTCCGCCTGGACCCGCGAGCTGCTCTGGCCGTGAGGCGTACGCGGCGGCGCCTTGACGCCTCCCGCACACCGCATCCCGCACCCCGCACCCCGCACTCGCCTGCCGCATCCCCTACGGCCTGAAGACCGCCACCCACACGCCCTCGGCCGCCTCGCGGAAGGTGACCTCCAGGTCCATCCCGATCCGGAGGTCCCCCTCCGGGCATCCGACGACCTCGGTCATCATCCGCGGGCCCTCCGCGAGGTCGACGACGGCCGCCACGTACGGGACGCGGGTCCCGAACGGGGGCAGGTCGTTGCGGTGGATCACCGACCAGGTGTAGAGCGTCGCGCGGCCGCTCGCCGCCTCCCACGTCACCCGGTCCTCCCCCGCCCAGCAGGACGGGCAGAACTCGCGCGGGTAGTGATGTGCCCGCGCGCAGGCCCCGCAGCGGCGCAGCAGGAGCCGGCCCTCGGCCGCCGCGTCCCAGTAGGGGCGCGTGAAGTCGTCGATCTCCGGCAGGTCGTAGCGCGCCGCGCCCGTACTCGTCCTCGTACCCTCACCCGTACCCGCATGTCCGTTCGTGCCCACAACAGCCCCATCTCCACCCGCGTCTCCGCCGGGATCCGTATCTGACGTGCCGTCAGTTCAGCGGATCCCGCCCCCTCCCGCAAGGGCCCGGCCCCCCGGCCGTGATCGATCCGCAATCGATTCCCTCCTCGTCCGAGACCCATCAACGCTGCGTGGCGATACGCTCACACCTCATGCCCGGAGTCCCCGCAGCACCCGACATGACCACCCAACCCCGCCCCGTGTACGTCATCGGCGCCGGGCCCGGCGGCCTCGCCGTCGCCGCCGCGCTGCGCGCCCGCGGGGTGCGCGCGGTGGTCGTGGAGAAGGCCGAGTCGGTCGGAGCCTCCTGGCGGGGCCACTACGACCGGCTCCACCTGCACACCACGCGCCGGCTCTCCGCCCTCCCGGGCCTGGCCATGCCGCGCCGGTTCGGGCGGTGGGTCTCGCGCGACGACGTCGTGCGGTACCTGGAGAAGTACGCCGAGTTCCACGAGCTGGAGCTGGTCACCGGGGTCGAGGTGACCCGGATCGAGCGCGCCGCCGACGGGGCGGGCTGGACCCTGCACGCCACCGGCGGCCGGGTGCTGGCGGCCGGGGCGGTGGTCGTGGCGACCGGGTTCAACCACACCCCCGCGCTCCCCGACTGGCCGGGCCGGGACGCGTACGGCCATCCGCTGCTGCACGCCTCCGGGTACCGCAATCCCGAGCCCTACCGGGGGCGGGACGTGCTCGTCGTCGGCGTCGGCAACACCGGTGCCGAGATAGCCGTCGACCTGATCGAGGGCGGGGCCGCCCGGGTCCGGCTCGCGGTGCGCACGGCTCCGCACATCGTGCGCCGCTCCACCGCCGGCTGGCCGGCCCAGCGCACCGGGATCCTGGTACGCCGGCTGCCCGTGCGGCTCGTGGACCGGCTGGGCGCGCTCGTCGCCAAGGTCTCCGTCCCGGACCTGTCGGCGTACGGGCTCCCGCGCCCCGCCACCGGCCTGTACAGCAGGGTCGGGCAAGGGGCGATACCGGTGCAGGACGTCGGCCTGATCGATGCCGTCCGGTCCGGGCGGGTCGAACCGGTCGCCGCGGTCGATTCCTTCGACGGCGACGGGGTGGTGCTCTCGGACGGCTCGCGGATCACCCCGGACGCGGTGATCGCGGCCACCGGCTACCGCCGGGCGTTGGAGGGCCTGGTCGGAGAGCTCGACGTACTGGACGGGCGCGGCCGGCCCCGCACGCACGGCGACCGGACCTCCGCGCACGCCCCTGACCTGTACTTCACCGGGTTCAGCAACCCCATCAGCGGGATGTTCCGGGAGATGGCCCTGGACGCCGAGAAGATCGCCAGGGCGGTGGCCCGCCGCCATCGGACCCAGGCGGGCTGACCTCGGCCGAATACCGCCCTGGACCCGCCCCGAGCGCGTCTGTCACCGTTCCACACATCACCTCCACCACCTTTCCTGCGCAGGCCTGTTCCTGACGGCACGTCAGTTCAGTAATCTGACTACACGTCAGTTATTGAGGTTCCCATCGAGGTTCATCGAGCAGGAGCGGGCGGAACGATGCTTGGATCTACTCACGGCACCCTCACCACCGACTTCCGCGCACGTGTCGAGGCCTGCGGGGAGACCCCCAGAACGGCCGTCCACTCCACGGCGGCGCCGTCCGCCGAGGACACGGTCGCGCTGGACGTCAGCGGTCGGCCCCTGCACGCCGATGCGCCCGACCTGGACCGGTTCTTCCGGCCCGAGTCCGTGGCCGTCATCGGCGCCTCGGACGCCGAGGGCAGACCGAACACCGGCATCACCCGCCAGCTCATCGCCTGGGCGGAGCGCGTCGGAGCCCGGCTCCACCCCGTGCACCCCACCCGCACGACCGTCTTCGGGCTGGCGTGCCACGCCTCCGTCGCCGACCTGCCCGAACAGGTCGACCTCGCCGTCCTCCTGGTGGCCGACCCGCTCCCCGTCATCGAGGAACTGGCCGAGGCCAAGGTGAAGTTCGCGGTCGCCTTCGCCTCCGGCTTCGCCGAGACGGGCGATGCGGGGGCCGCCGCCCAGGCGCGCCTCGCGGCCGCCGTCCGGCGCTCGGGCCTGCGCCTGCTCGGCCCGAACACCAACCTCAACGCCTTCGAGAAGTTCCGCGGGGACCTCGACGGCCCCGCCATCGCGCTGATCACCCAGTCCGGGCACCAGGGCCGGCCCGTCTACACCCTCCAGGAGCTGGGCATCCGCCTGTCCCACTGGGCGCCGACCGGCAACGAGGCCGACCTCGAAACCTCCGACTTCATCTCGTACTTCGCCGAGCAGCCGGAGGTCGGGGCCATCGCCTGTTACGTGGAGGGCCTCAAGGACGGCCGGGCCTTCCTCCTCGCGGCCGACCGGGCGGCGCGCAACGGCGTGCCCGTCGTCGCCGTCAAGGTCGGCCGCACCGAGACCGGCGCCCGGATGGCCGCCTCCCACACCGGGAAGCTGACCGGCGCCGACACCGTCGTGGACGCCGCGATGCGGCAGTTCGGGGTCATCCGCGTCGACGGCCTCGACGAGCTCCAGGACACCGCCGCCCTGCTCGCCCGGGCCCGTAAACCCAAGGCGGACGGGGTCGTCGTGTACTCCATCTCCGGCGGCACCGGCGCCCACTTCTCCGACCTGGCCACCGAGGCGGGGCTCAGCCTCCCCACCCTCTCCCAGGCCAAGCAGGACGAGCTCCACGAGTGGATCCCGGAGTACCTGAACGTCGCCAATCCCGTCGACAACGGCGGCCACCCCGTGGGCGACTGGCGCGGCCGCAAGATCATCGACGCCATCCTGGCGGACCCGTCCGTCGGCGTCCTGATCTGCCCGATCACCGGCCCCTTCCCGCCGATGAGCGACAAGCTCGCCCAGGACCTGGTGGACGCCGCCGAGCAGACCGACAAGTTGATCTGCGTGATCTGGGGCTCCCCGGTCGGCACGGAGGAGGCGTACCGCACCACGCTCCTCGGCTCCTCCCGGGTGGCGACCTTCCGTACCTTCGGCAACTGCATCACCGCCGTACGGGCCTATCTCGGCCACCACCGCTTCACCACGGCCTACCGCTCCCCCTTCGACGAGGCCCCCCGCACCCCCTCGCCCTCCTACCGCAAGGCGCAGGCCCTGATGCGCCCGGGCCAGCAGCTCAGCGAGCACTCCGCGAAACAGCTTCTGCGCGCGTACGGGATACGGGTGCCCCGCGAGCAGCTCGTGACCAGCGCGGCCGCGGCCGTGCGGGCGGCCGGGCTGGTCGGCTACCCGGTGGTGATGAAGGCCTCGGGCCCGCAGCTGGCCCACAAGACGGAGCTCGGGCTGGTCAAGATCGGCCTGACCTCGGCGAGCCAGATCCGCGACGCGTACCGGGAGTTGACGGACATCGCGCGGTACGAGAACGTCCCGCTGGACGGGATCCTGGTCTGCCAGATGGTCGAGCGCGGTGTGGAGATGGTCGTCGGGGTCACCCAGGACGACCTCTTCGGCCCCACCGTCACCGTGGGCCTCGGCGGGGTCCTCGTGGAGGTCCTGCACGACGCGGCGGTGCGCGTGCCGCCCTTCGGGGAGGACCAGGCCCGCCACATGCTCACGGAACTGCGCGGCCACGCCCTCCTGGAGGGGGTCCGGGGAGCGCCCCCGGCGGACGTGGACGCGCTGGTCGAGGTCATCCTGCGGGTCCAGCGGATGGCCCTGGAACTGGGCGACTCGCTCTCCGAGCTGGACATCAACCCCCTGATGGTGCTGCCGCGCGGCCAGGGCGCGGTGGCGCTGGACGCGCTGGCCATCTGCCACTGAGCCCGCCGGGCACGGCCCCCGGGGCTCCGCCCCGCCCCGGCCCCCGCGCCTCGGACTCCCCCGGACTCCGTCCGGGGGACCCGCAGGGGCTGGATTTCGGCCGATGCCGCCTGGATTCCCAGCCCCGCCGGCATGTGAGGCGCGGGGGTCCGGAGGCGGAGCCCCCGCAGCGGGGCGCGCCCGACCACACCCACCACCCCGAACGGGAGCCCGCATGACCCGCACCCCCGAGGACGAAGTCCTCCACCGCCTGGACAACGGCGTCTCCTGGATCACCCTCAACCGCCCCGACGCCATGAACGCCGTCACCTGGGACCAACGCGAACGCGTCATCGCGCTGCTCGCCGACGCCTCCGGCGACCCCGCCGTCCGGGCGGTCGTCATCACCGCCACCGGCAAGGGCTTCTGCGCGGGCGCCGACCTGCGCGGCGCCCCCGCCACCGGCGAACGCGTCGCCGGCGACGTCGCCCGTATGATCCGGCTCGGCGCGCAGCGCCTGATCACCGCGGTCCTCGACTGCGAGAAACCCGTCATCGCCGCCGTCAACGGCACCGCCGCCGGCATCGGCTCCCACCTCGCGCTCGCCTGCGACCTCGTCATCGCCGCCGAGCCGGCCCGCTTCATCGAGGTGTTCGTACGCCGCGGCCTGGTCCCCGACGGCGGCGGCGCGTACCTGCTCCCGCGGCTCGTCGGCCCGCAGAAGGCCAAGGAGCTGATGTTCTTCGGCGACGCCCTCCCCGCGGCCGAGGCCGAGCGGCTCGGCCTGGTCAACAAGGTGGTCCCGGCCGAGGAGCTGGAGGCCACCGCCCGCGCCTGGGCGGATCGGCTCGCGCAGGGCCCCACCCGGGCCCTGGCCATGACGAAACAGCTGGTCAACGCATCCTTGGACGGCGACCGGGCGACCGCGCTGGCCGCCGAGGCCACCGCCCAGGAGATCAACATGACCACGGCCGACGCGAACGAGGGCGTGGCGAGCTTCGTGGAGCGCCGCACGCCCAAGTACCTCGGCCGTTGAGCGCCGCCCGGCGGGCTACATCCGCGGGTCGGGCTTGAGCAGCGCGAACACCGCCCCCGCCGGGTCCGCGGCCCACGCGATCCGCCCGACGTCCGGGACGTCCGCCGCGGGCATCAGCACCGAGCCGCCGGCGCCCTGGATCACCGCCACGTGGGCGTCGACGTCCGCGGAGTGGAAGTACGGCACCCAGCGCGGCACCGTGGTCGACCCGCCGCCCGCGCCCTCGCCCTGCGGCGCGACCCCGCCGAAGGAGGTGTGCTGCGGGTCGCCGCCGTCCGCGGTGCTCAGCACCCGGTACGTCATCCCGGGCGCCTCCATCTCCTCGGACCGCCACCCGAACAGCCCCGCGTAGAAGGCGATGGCCGCGAGGGGGTCGGGGGTGTGGAGCTCGACCCACAGCAGGGTGCTCTCGACCGAGGTCAGCCCCAGCCCGGCGGTCTTCCCCGGCTGCCAGCACGCGAACTCCGCGCCCTGCGGATCGGTGAACTGCGCCAGCCAGCCCTCTCCCATCACGTCCATGGGTTCCGTCCGCACCTGCCCGCCGCCGCTGCGCACTCCCTCGGTGGCGGCCTGGATGTCGGGGCTGTTGAAGTGCACCATCCACGCGGACTGCGCGCCCTCCTGGGTCAGCGGCCCGAGCGCGGCGACGGTCTTCCCGTCCACCTGGAAGAACCCGTAGCCCCCGGCCTCGGGCCCGGCGGAGACGAACTGCCACCCGAAGACGGGGCCGTAGAACGCGGCGGCCGCCCCGGTGTCGGGGCTTCCGAGGTCGAGCCAGTTCGGTGAGCCGGTGCGGAAGTCGGTGCCGAGCATGCGATGCCTCCTGTGGGGCCGGGGGGGCCGGGTGGGGCCGGGTTCCGGGGTTCCCGGGTCCGGTCGGGCGTACGTACGGCGGTACGCCGGCCCCCGCCACGATGCCGAACCCCGGCCCGACCCGCATCCCGTACCGCCTGCGCCGGTCCCGGCGGCCCCGGCGGTTCACCCGGTGGGCCCAGCCCCGCCGCCCGCACGTTCGCAGCCGGGTACGAACGGGTTCACCCCGGCCCCCTCGCCCCGCACGGCGCCGGAGCGCCGATGGGTCCAGGTGCCGGTGCCCGTGCAGGAGGTCAAGGCCGCCTCGTCGGCCGCCACCGGCTCCTCCTCGACGGTGGCCTCGCCGCTGGCCCGAGCCGGACCACACCGCCGCGCCCGTCGTGCGATCCAGGGGGCGAGCCCGACCAGCAGCTGTCCGGCAGCAACGGCTTCCGCCCCCGGCGCCGACCTCCACCACCCCTCGGGTCCCTGTTCTCGCACGTCGCCCCGCACAACGGACCCCCCGGTTTCCTTTGAACACGTTCAATCGAGGCGGACCCTGCACTCCCCTTCCCATCTGACGAACCGTCAGCTTCAATCGGTCACGTGATGGGACACGCAGGGATGGCGGCCACCGTCGTCCGATACCTCAGGTCAGTCGGCTCCCCCACCTCCGCCGCGGCGGAGCCGGAGCCCGTGGAAGTTCTGCCGCGCCCCGACCTGCGGGCCGTCGGCGAGGACGAGCGCGCACCCGTCAGCCCTGCCGAGTTCCGGGCCGTGCTCGGGAACTTCGCCAGCGGGGTCACGGTCATCACCGCCCCGGCCGGCGAGGACGAGGACGGACCGGCCGGCTTCGCCTGCCAGTCCTTCGCCTCGCTCTCCCTCGACCCGCCCCTGGTCACCTTCATGGTCGCCCGCACCTCCACCACGTGGCCCCGCATCGCCCGCGCCGGGGTGTTCTGCGTCAACATCCTCGGCGCCGAGCAGGGCACCCTGTGCCGGGCCTTCGCCGTCAGTGGCACCGACAAGTTCGCCGGGGTCCCGCACAGCCCCGCCCCGGTCACCGGATCGCCGAAGCTCGACGCCGTGCCCGCCTGGATCGACTGCCGCATCCACGCCGTGCACACGGGCGGGGACCACCTGATCGTGGTCGGCCGTGTCGAGGCGATGGGCGCGGCCGGCGAGGGCGCTCCCCTCCTCTTCCACAAGGGCCGCTTCGGCCGTCTGGCGGACTGAAGCCGCCCGGCGGGAACGAAGCCGCCCGGCGGGACCGAAGCCTCCTCCCCGCCCCTCACGCCGAGACCGGCCCTGCTCCGAGCGAGCAGGGCCGGTCTCGGTTTGCGCACCGCGCCGCGCCGGGTCAGAAGGTCAGCACCCCGCGGGCCACGCGGCCGTGGTGGGCGTCGTCCACCGCCTTGGCGAAGTCCTCCACCGGGTAGAGCTCGGTCACCAGTTCGTCCAGCAGCAGCCGGCCCTGCCGGTAGAGCTCCGCGTACAGGGCGATGTCCCGCTGCGGGCGCGAGGAACCGTACCGGCAGCCCATGATCGTCTTGTCCAGGTACATGGACGAGACCTGGAAGGACGCCTCCTCCCTGAAGCCGGGCACTCCGAGCAGGACCGCCTGCCCGTGCCGGTCCAGGAGGTCGATCGCCTGGCGGATCAGCTTGACGTTGCCCACGCACTCGAAGGCGTGGTCCGCGCCGGTCGGCAGGATCTCCTTCACCGCCGCCGACGAGTCCGCCACCGCCGAGGCGTCGATGAAGTGCGTGGCGCCGAACCGCCGGGCCACCGCCTCCTTGGCCGGGTTCGCGTCCACCGCCACGATGGTCGTGGCGCCCGCGATCCGCGCGCCCTGCAGGACGTTCAGTCCGATCCCGCCCGTGCCGATGACGACCACCGACTCGCCGCGGTCCACCTTCGCCCGGTTCAGCACCGCCCCGACCCCGGTCAGGACACCGCATCCGATCAGCGCCGCCGAGGTGAGCGGAATATCGTTCGGGATCTTCACCGCCTGTACGGCCTTGACGATCGTCCGCTCCGCGAAGGCCGAGTTGGAGGCGAACTGGAACAGCGGCTTCCCGCCCCGCGAGAACGGCTGTCCCGGCATCCCGATCGCCTTGCGGCACATGGTCGGCCGCCCCCGGTCGCAGTCCGCGCACGCCCCGCAGTTGGCGAGCGTGGACAGCGACACGTGGTCCCCCGCGGCCACGTGCGTGACCCCCGAGCCGACCGCCTCCACCACCCCCGCGCCCTCGTGCCCCAGCACCACCGGCGGCGGAAACGGAATCGTCCCGTCGATCACCGACAGGTCGCTGTGGCACAGTCCGGCCGCCGATATCGCCACCAGCACTTCACCCGGGCCCGGATCGCGGATCTCCAGGTCGTCGACCACCTGGGCCTGCTTGCCGTCGAACACGACGCCTCTCACCTGGACTCCTTAGGCAGGCCGAGCACGCGCTCGGCGATGATGTTCCGCTGGATCTCGTCCGAGCCGCCGTAGATGGTGTCGGCCCGGGTGAACAGGAACAGCCGCTGCTCCTCGTCGAGCCCGAGCTCGTACGGGAGCCCGGGCGCCCAGGCCGCCGGGCCGGCCGTCGCCGCCGCGCCGCGGACCTCGACCGCCAGCTCGCCGAGCCGCCGGTGCCAGCCGCCCCACAGCAGCTTGGCCACGCTCGGCGCCCCCGCATCACCCTGGGCACCCAGGGTCCGCAGGGCGTTCCACCGCATGGTGCGCAGCTCGGCCCACTGCCGTACGAGGCGGCCCCGCAGCACGGGGTCGCGGGCCGCGTCGGAAGCCGCGCCGGTAACCGCGCCGGAGCCCTCGTACGAGGCCGCGTACGAGGCGACCACGCGCTCCAGCTCCGCCGCGAACCCGATCTGCTGGACGAGCGTGGAGACCCCCCGCTCCAGGGCGAGCAGGCCCATCGCCACGGACCAGCCGTTGCCCTCGCCGCCGACGACCTCGGCCGCCACCGCCCCGTCGAAGAACACCTCGTTGAACTCGCTCGTCCCCGACATCTGCCGGATCGGCCGGACCTCGATCCGCCCCGGCTGGTCCATGCGTACGAGCAGGAAGGACAGGCCCCGGTGCCGCCGGGAGCCCGCCTCGGTGCGGGCCAGTACGAAGCACCAGTCCGCGTCCCGGGCCAGGGAGGTCCAGATCTTCTGCCCGGTGACGCGCAGCAGCCCGTCGGCCCCGTCCCGTACCGCGGTCGTACGGATGCCCGCGAGGTCGGAGCCGGCGCCCGGCTCGGAGTACCCCTGGCACCACAGCTCCTCGCCGCGCGCGATGCCGGGGAGGAAGCGGTCGCGCTGGTCCCGGGACCCGTAGGCGACCAGCGTCGGCGCGAGGAGGTTCTCCCCGATGTGGCCGACCCGGCCGGGCGCGCGCAGCGCCGCGTACTCCTCGGCCCACACCACCTGCCCGGTCAGGGAGAGCCGCCGCTGCCCGTACGCGCCGTCCGGCACCTCCCAGCCCTGCCCGATCCAGCCGCCGCGGCCCAGCTCGCGCTCCCACGCGCGCCGCGCCCCGACGCCCTCGTGCTCGCTGCCCGGCCCGCCGAGGCCGACGGCCTGCGCGTACGGGCCGACGAGGTGCCCGGCCAGCCACGCCCGGGCGCGGGCGCGCAGCTCCTCGTCCTCGGCTCCGAAGCTGAAGTCCACCCCGCCGCTCCTCTACGCGTTCGGGCGGTCCTTGGCGGCCGCCGCCCTGGCCATGGCCTCCAGCTGCGCGAGCATCGGCATCGGGTCGGTGCCGACGGTGCCGGGCAGGAAGTCGGCGATCTTCTCGGGGGTCCAGGACCCTTCCGCGTACCCGGCGCGCAGCTCGCGCGGCTGGGCCCAGACGGCGATCTTCGGGCCGGCGATCGTGTAGACCTGCCCGGTGATGGACTCCGCCTTGGCCCGGTCGCTGAGGAGGTAGGTGACGAGCGCCGCGACGTCCTCGGGCTCGCCGATCTCCTTGAGCTCCATGGGTACGTTGGCGGACATGCGGGTACGGGCGACCGGCGCGACGGCGTTGGCCGTGACCCCGTACTTGGCGAGGCCGAGTGCGGCGCTGCGGACGAGCGAGATGATCCCGCCCTTGGCGGCGCTGTAGTTGGCCTGCGCCACGGAACCCTGGTGGTTGCCGCTGGTGAAGCCGATGAGGGTGCCCGTGCCCTGCCGGCGCATGACGGCGGAGGCGGCGCGGAAGACGGTGAAGGTGCCCTTGAGGTGGGTGGCGACCACCGGGTCCCACTCCTCCTCGGACATGTTGAACAGCATCCGCTCGCGCAGGATGCCGGCCACGCAGACGACGCCGTCGATGCGCCCGTACTGGGCGAGGGCGGTGTCGACGATGCGCTGGCCGCCGGCCATGGTCGAGATGTCATCGGCGACGGCGACGGCCTCCCCGCCGGCGGCGATGATCTCCTTCACCACGGCTTCGGCCACTTCGCTCGTGGGCTCGCCGCCTTCGATCCCCACGCCGTAGTCGTTGACGACGACCTTGGCACCCTCGGCGGCCGCGGCGAGTGCCACGGCCCGCCCGATGCCCCGGCCGGCGCCGGTGACGGCGACGACCTTACCTGCCAAGAAGTTCCCCACGTCCGGCCCCTTCCCGCGTTTTCTGACGGTCCGTTAGATTCTATGACCAGTCAGATGCTGCTGCACAAGCCCTAGTCGCACTCGCCTCTCCCAAGGAGCTGATGAGGTCATGGCCCTGCCGGCCGAGTTCCACGACATCGCCAAGCGCGTCAACAACTGGGGCCGCTGGGGCGCCGACGACGAGATCGGCACTCTGAACCTGATCACCGACGAGGTCGTACGGGCCGCCGCACAGGAGATCCGCAGCGGCCGCCGGATACCGCTGGCCCTGCCACTGAAGGAGGACGGGGTGCAGGCGGGCATGATCCCGGGCCGGATCAACCCGCTGCACACGATGGTGCAGATCAACCAGGAGATCTTCGGGCCGGGCACGGTGGCGTGCAGCGACGACGCGGTGACGATGGGCCTCCAGGCGGGCACCCACTGGGACGCCCTGACCCACGTCTCGCACTCGGGCAAGATCTACAACGGCCGCCCGGCCTCGTCGATCACGGCGCACGCGCGGGCCGAGTTCAGCGGCATCGACAAGGCCGGGCACATCGTCTCGCGCGGGGTCCTCCTCGACGTCGCGCGCGCAAAGGGCCTGGACCGGCTCCCCGGGGGGCACGCGGTCACGCCCGAAGACCTGGCGCAGGCCGAGGAGTTCGGCGGGATCACGGTCCGGGCCGGCGACATCGTCCTCGTACGCACCGGCCAGATCCAGGTCTACCTGGCGGGCGACAAGCACGGCTACGGCTTCCCGTCGCCGGGCCTGTCCGTCCGCACCCCGGAGTGGTTCCACGCCCGGGACGTGGCGGCGGTCGCCAACGACACCCTGACCTTCGAGATCTTCCCCCCGGAGATCGAGGACCTGTGGCTGCCGGTCCACGCCCTCGACCTGGTGGAGATGGGCATGCACCAGGGCCAGAACTGGAATCTCGAAAAGTTGTCCACAGCCTGTGCAGAAGAAAACCGCTACGGCTTCCTGCTCTCCGCGATGCCCGAACCCTTCGTCGGCGGCACGGGCACCCCGGTCGCCCCGGTCGCCATCCTCTGACCGGGCCCGATACGCATAACCCCCCGCGGATGCCGTCGCCGCCAACCAGCCGACGAGCGCGGCCACGGCCACCGCCGGGAACGGGAAGTCGCAGCCGAACACCGGCGGTGGCGAGGTCAACCACGAGGTCACCCTCGAATGTCCTCGGCACCGGCCAGTCGCGGGTCTACTACAACCTCCGAACGAACAAGATGGAGCGGGTCACGCTGCCCTGGAAGAAGACCGAGACCATCACCCCGACGAAGATGTGCCAGCACCTGGTGAAGTGAGGTCCCCCGGGCCGCGCACGCACCGAAGACGCGGCGGCCCGCGGTCTGTCTGGACTCAACTGGAGCGCGCGATCCCTCCGACGACGAACCAGATGACCCAAAGGACGGGCAGCAGACCGACATAGGCGAGCGGCCGCGCGTGGACCGGCGGCCCCTCGTCGAGCGGCACCCGCCCCGGCGCCGGTTCGGACAGCGGCAGCTTGGCGAACCTCATGGCGGCGATGAGGTTCCACACCAGCGTGAAGGGCGTGAAGATGAACAGGGAGAACGGGCTCCACCAGCCCTGACACAGCGTCTTCGTGGTCATCACCCGCACCGTCGCCCGCCCGCACCGCCGGCACAGCGGACCGTCGACGCGATGGAAGCGCATCAGGACGAGCACCCCCACATGAGCCCGCACCGCAAAGTCCGCGGCGTCCGCCGCCCCGCACCCCCGACAGGCGGTCGGCCGCGGCGCGGCCCCCCAGAGCGGGCCGTTGTGATTCTGCGGTGGTGTGGTGGTGGTGGTCATGAACAAGCCTCCGAAACAAGCAAAAGCAGGATGAGCAAACCCGGAACCCGCCTCCCGCCAAGCGACTTTCCGCCCCGCAAACTAACCCGCGCGCCCCCACCGCTCCCGACGCACCCCCACGGACGCCGGCCGGCGCGGAACTCACGCCGGCTTGGCGGTGCAGGCCGTCGACAGCGAATGACGCACGGCGGTCGGGGTCCTGCGGGTGGCGGCGTGCGCGCGTGCACGCCCCGAGCGCGGCACGGCAGCCGCCACCCCGCGACCCGCACTCGTCAAGGCAAGGACCCTTGGCGTCCCCTCGCGACGAATCGCTCCACACCAGGGTGATCAACAGGTGACGAACCGTCAACACCTCGTTAGAGGTACACGCGCGGTTCCCGGGCCGGGGTGTGAATTTCCGTCGCGTCGCAGGCTTCCTTGGACGCACGGTCGATCTCGCACCAGATCTGCTTGCCCCCGCCCTCGCGCTGCCAGCCCCAGCGGTCCGCCAGGCCGTCCACCAGCTCCAGGCCGCGGCCGCCCGTGTCGTCCCCGGCCGCCTGACGGCGGGCCGGCGCCCGGTCGCTCGCGTCCGCGACCTCGACCCGTACGCCGGGGCCGCCGAAGAGCATCCGCAGCACGGCCGGGCAGCCGGTGTGGACGACCGCATTGGTGACCAGCTCGGAGATCAGCAGGATCAGCGTCTCGGCGAGCGGCTCGTCATCCCCTATGCCCGACCCCGCGAGCCGCGACCGCGCCCATCGACGGGCCCGGCCGACCTCGGCGGGATCCGGTCCTACCTCCAGCTGAACCTGAAGCACCTGCACCGCTCACACCATCCGAACCGGCGGACACTTCGCCTCGCGACAGGACGGGATCACCGAGCGTGACCCCCTTGCGGAGCAGCATGGTTGACGTACAGTCACCACAACAAGCGCTTCGGGCATATTCCAGCGCGAAAGAGTAGGCGTGGTGCATACTGTGCGGCGCTCGCGCCGCTCAACCGCTCGCATTCGTGGGAGCGTACCGGAGCAGGCCCCCGCCTCAGGGCCGTAAGAGGGCGAGCGAAGGACACAAACCGATATCAACTCTCCGTAATCGGACATGCGTCCCTCGTCGTCCTTCCCGTGCCCCTCCCGTCACAAGGAGCTACGCAACAGCTCCGCCGCCAACAGCTCCTCCGCCTGCGCCGCCGTGCGCCACTGCTCCGCCCGCGCCCAGGCCCGCTTCAGGTGCAGGTGCACGTCCGCCTCCCACGTGAAGCCCATCCCGCCGTGCACCTGGAGGCAGTCCCGGGCGCCCTGTACGGCTGCCTCGTCCGCCAGCAGCTTCGCGGCCGCCACCTCGCCCGCGTCGGCCGTCACCGCCGCCGCGTAGACCGCCGTACGGGCCACCTCCGCCCGGACCAGCATCTGGGCGCACAGGTGCTTGACCGCCTGGAACGCCCCGATCGGCTGCCCGAACTGCTCGCGCTGTCCCGCGTACTCCACGGCCAGCTCCACGGTCCGCAGCGCGCTGCCGACCTGGAGGGCCGCCGTCAGCAGCGCCCCCTCCTCCCGGTACGCCGCCACGTCCCACGGCGCCCCCGGCGTCCCCGGCGCCCCCGGCCCCCCCGGCACCCGGTGCAGCGGCGTCAGCGGGTCCGCCGAGCGCACCGGCCGCCCCGCAGGGACCGCGGCCCCGGCCGGGGCCCCGAGCACCGCGTCGGCCTCCGCCAGGTACGCCACCAGCGGCCCCCCGAGGTCGAAGGCCGTCACCACCGCCGTCCCGGAGGCGGCCCCCGGCACCACCCCGGCGGCCAGGTGCGTGGCCACCAGCGGCCCCGGCAGCAGCGCCCGCCCGGCCTCCTCGAAGACCAGGACGGCCTCGGGCAGGCCCAGCCCCACCCCGCCGTCGGCCTCCGGCAGCCGCAGCGCGAAGAACCCGGCCTCGCCGAGCTCCCGCCACAGCTTCCGGTCGACCACACCCGCACCACCGCCACCACCGCCACCGCCACCGGCAGCGCCGGCGCCGGCGCCCGCACCGTCCACCGCCGCGCGCAGCGCCCCGCGCCCGTACCGCCCGGCCAGCAGGTCCCGTACCCCTGCGCGCAGGTCCCGCTGGTCCTGCGTCGGCTGGAAGTCCATCCCGCTCACCGTCCCTTCGGGAGGCCGAGGATCCGCTCGGCGACGATGTTGCGCTGGATCTGCGAGGTGCCGGCCGCGATGCTGTAGGACAGCGACGAGAGCCGGTCCAGGGTCCACTCCTCGTCCAGGGAGAGGGACGAGGCCCCCAGGACCTCCGCCGCCGTGTCGTACAGCTCCTGGCGGGCGTGCGAGTACGCCAGCTTGAACACGGAGCCGCCGATGCCGGGCACCCCGCCGCTGCGCCCGGACTCGCTGACGTTCCACTGGGTGAGCCGCCACAGGGCGCCGAACTCCCCGTACAGCCGCCCGAGGCGGCGCCGCAGCACCGGGTCGTCCCAGCGGCCGTTCGCCCTGGCCGTACGCGCGAGCTCGGCCAGCGTCCGGCGGCAGGCGACGACCTCGCCGACGAAGGCGGTGCCGCGCTCGAAGGACAGCGTGACCATGGTGACCCGCCAGCCGTCGTTCTCGGCGCCGACGCGGTTGGCGACCGGCACCCGCACCTCGTCCAGGAACACCTCCGCGAACTCGGTCGTCCCGGCGAGCGTGCGCAGCGGCCTGATCTCCACCCCCGGCGCGTCCATCGGCATGGCCAGCCAGGAGATCCCGCGGTGTTTGGGGACCGACGCGCTGACGGGCTCCGTCCGCACCAGCAGTTCGCACCAGTCCGCGACCTCCGCGTGCGAGGTCCAGATCTTCGACCCGGTGATCACGTACTCGTCGCCGTCGCGGACGGCCCGCGTCCGCAGCGAGGCCAGGTCGGAGCCGGCGTCCGGCTCGCTGAACCCCTGGCACCACACCTCGTCGCCGCGCAGTACGGGCGGCAGCCAGCGCGCCCGCTGCTCGGCCGTGCCCTCGGCGGCGATGGTCGGTCCGGCGTGCAGCAGCCCGACGAAGTTCGCGCCGACGTACGGGGCTCCCGCGCGCTCGCTCTCCTCCAGGAAGATCAGGTGCTGGGTCGGGGTGGCCCCGCGGCCGCCGGCGTCGACGGGCCAGTGCAGGCCCGCGTACCCGGCGTCGTACAGCCGGCGCTGCCAGCCGAGGTCGTACGCGCGGCGGCCCGGCCAGTCGTCGGGCGAGGGCTTGGCGGGGAGCCCGGGGAGGACCTCGGCGAGCCACTCGCGCAGGCGTGCCCGGAAGTCCTCCTCCTCCTGCGTGTAGGTCAGGTCCACTACTCGGCCCGGCCCTTGCCCAGGCCGGAGTCCAGGTCCAGGTCGCGGTCGAGATCGAGGCCGAGCATGCGGATGGCGTTGCCGCGCATCAGCTTGTAGACCGTCTCGTCGTCGAGGCCCTTGACGTGGTCGAGGGCGACCTCCTTGGTGTGCGGGAAGGTCGAGTCCACGTGCGGGTAGTCGGTCTCGAAGGTGGCGTTGTCGCGGCCGACGACGTCGAGCGAGGCGATGCCGTGCTTGTCGCGGAAGAAGCAGCAGAACATCTGCCGGTAGTAGTAGGTGGACGGCGGCTCGGGGATCAGGTCCTTGACCCCGCCCCAGGCGCGGTGCTCCTGCCACACGTCGTCGGCGCGCTCCAGGGCGTACGGGATCCAGCCCATCTGGCCCTCGCTGTACGCCAGTTTGAGCGCCGGGAACTTCACCAGCACGCCGCTGAACAGGAAGTCCATCATCGAGGCCATGGCGTTGTTGAAGCTGAGCGAGGCCTGCACGGCGGGCGGCGCGTCGGGGGAGGCGGCGGGCATCTGGGAGCTGGACCCGATGTGCATGTTGACCACCGTGCCGGTCTCCTGGCAGACGGCGAAGAAGGGGTCCCAGTAGCCGGAGTGGATCGACGGCAGGCCCAGGTGGGTCGGGATCTCGGAGAAGGTCACCGCGCGCACCCCGCGGGCGGCGTTGCGCCGGATCTCGGCGACGGCGAGGTCGATGTCCCAGAGCGGGATGATGCACAGCGGGATCAGCCGGCCGCCGCTGTCGCCGCACCACTCCTCGACCATCCAGTCGTTGTACGCGCGCACGCAGGCGAGCGCGACCTCCTTGTCGTGGGCCTCCGCGAAGGTCTGGCCGCAAAAGCGCGGGAAGGTCGGGAAGCACAGGGACGCCTCGACGTGGTTGAGGTCCATGTCCAGCAGCCGCGCCTTGGGGTCCCAGCAGCCGCGGCGCATCTCCTCGCGGGTGATCCCCTCCAGGGTCATGTCGTCGCGGTCGAAGCCGACGGCGGCGATGTTGCGCTTGTACGGGAACTTCAGGTCCTCGTAGATCCACCAGTCGGTCGGCGGGCCGTCCGGGTCCATGGTGATCACGTACTTGCCGCCGGTGTAGGCGAGTTCGCCGATGCCGGCGGTGAGCGCCTTGGGGCCGCGGTCGCGGTACTTGGCCGGCAGCCACACGTCGAAGAGGTGCGCGGGCTCGATGACGTGGTCGTCGACGCTGATGATCCGAGGCAGTTCCATGGTGTCCGTGTCCCCTCGCCAATCTGATGGATCGTCAGAAACAAGCTAGACCCGCCACCCCTGGACCGACAAGCGCCGGAGCCCTACGCTCTCCGCTGGATCTGACTATCCGTCAGCTATGGGGAGGTCTGGGATGACGTCTGGGATGACGGACACCGCGGGAGAGCTGAGCCGGTCCGCGACCCTGTGGGCGCTGGTCGTCCGCCGGGCCGCGCTGACCCCGCACGCCACCGTCCTGATCGAGGCCGCCGAGGACCCCGCCGACGACCGCCGGCTGACCTTCGGGGAGCTGCGCGACCGCTCGGAGCGGGTCGCGGCGGGGCTGTACGGCATGGGGGTCCGCCCGGGCACGGTCGTCGCCTGGCAACTGCCGACCCGCATCGAGACCGTGCTGCTCTCGGTCGCCCTCGCCCGCATCGGCGCCGTCCAGTCCCCCGTCATCCCCTTCTACCGGGACCGCGAGGTCGGCTTCGCGCTGCGCGAGTCCAAGGCCGAGTTCTTCGCCGTCCCGGGCCTCTGGCGGGGCTTCGACCACCTCGCCATGGCCCGGCGGCTCGACGCGCGGGGCGTCTTCGAGGCGTACGAGGCCCTGCCCGAGGGCGACCCCGCCGTACTCCCCCCGCCCCCCGCCGACGGCACGGACGTACGGTGGATCTACTGGACCTCAGGCACCACCTCCGACCCCAAGGGCGTCCTGCACACCGACCGCTCACTGATCGCGGGCGGCTCCTGCCTGGCGCACGCCCTGCACCTGAGCCCGGCCGACGTCGGCTCGATGGCCTTCCCCTTCGCGCACATCGCCGGACCCGACTACACGGTGATGCTGCTGCTGTACGGCTTCCCCGCCGTGCTGTTCGAGAAGTTCGCGATGCCCGGCGCACTGGACGGCTACCGGCGCCACGGGGTGACGGTGGCGGGCGGCTCGACCGCCTTCTACTCCATGTTCCTGGCCGAGCAGCGCAAGGACCCGGCCGCCAAGCTGATCCCGACCCTGCGCCTGCTCGCGGGCGGCGGCGCCCCCAAACCCCCGGAGATCTATTACGCGGTCGTGCGCGAGCTGGGCTGCCAGCTGACCCACGGCTACGGCATGACCGAGGTCCCGATGATCACGATGGGCGCCCCGGACGACACCGCGCGGAACCTCGCCACCACCGAGGGCCGCCCCCCGGCGGGCATGTCCATCCGCATCACCGGCCCGGACGGCGAGGTGCTCCCGGCGGGGACGGACGGGGAGGTGCGGCTGCGCGGCGAGGCCGTCTGCCAGGGGTACTTGAACCGGGACCAGTCGGCGGAGGTCTTCGACCCCGACGGCTACCTGATCACCGGCGACCTGGGCCACCTCACCGAGGACGGCTACCTGGTCCTCACCGGCCGCAGCAAGGACGTCATCATCCGCAAGGGCGAGAACATCTCGGCCAAGGAGATCGAGGACCTGCTCCACCTGCTCCCGGGCATAGCCGACGCCGCGGTCATCGGCCTCCCCGACCAGGACCGCGGCGAGCGCGTCTGCGCCGTGGTCGAACAGCCCCCGGGCGCGGCCCCCCTGACCCTGGCGCAGCTGACGTCGCACCTGCGCGGCCAGGGCCTGGCCACGCACAAGCTCCCCGAGCAGCTCGAACTGGTCGAGGCGCTCCCCCGCAACGACGCCCTGCGCAAGGTGCTGAAGTACAAGCTCCGTGAGCGGTACGCGTAGCGGGCGGGGCCGGGGCCCCGCCCGCAACGGGCGTCACGCGTTCCGCGTCACGTGTCACGCATTACGCGTCCGGGGCCTCCACGCCGCAGTAGCCGGCGAAGGCCTTCAGGATCTCGTCCTCCGAGATGCGGCCGTCGCCGTCCGCGTCCAGGGCGGCGGCCAGCGGCTCCGCCAGTTCGGGCGCGGTACCGAGGACGCGCAGGACGCGGGCCGCCGAGGCCGGGGTCGCGCCGGCGCCCGCGCCGTCCTCGTCCGCCACGGCGATCACGGCCCGCAGGAACGGCCGGGCGATCTCCGCGAAACGCTCCGGGTTGTCCCGCAGCCGCTTCGCCGCGCCGGTGACGAACTCCTCGCGGGAGACCCGCTGGTCACCGTCCACGTCGGCGATGCCGGCCATGCCCTGCCAGAACGCCTCGGCGCCCGCGAAGACGGCCTGACCCTTGTCGGAGCGGGCCGTCGTCCCGAATTCGGCCAGCACGCTCTTGGCTGCCGTACTGAAGTCCTCACGATCGATATAGCCGGATTTGTCCTGGTCGAAGGTGGCGAATCGGGAGGCGATCTTGCGCTCGTACTCTGCGCTGTCCATATTCGGCGTTCCGCCTTCACATGTGCGTGGGGTTCAGATCAAGACAATGCAGGAGCGTACGGCCTTCGTGGCCTGCGCGTTAAGCGAAGAGGTCAACCAGGTGGCCGCATCGAACCAGCGCACGGGGAGCGCGGCGGGGCGCGTACACGTGTGCGTGCCCGTGGGTCCATGTGTCCTACCGCGCCGCACACTTCACCCGCCGCGACGCGTCTATCACGCAGTGCGCTCGTCCGGGGCGAGGTTCTCGCAAAACGGGCGCACCCGGCCGTGTGCCGACTACATTCGATGGGTCGACACACGGCCGCACGCCTGGGGGCACTGATGCCGAAGGACGTACCACCGCGCTGGGACCGCCGCATGCAGCAGCGTCTCGCCCGCGGCGAGGCCGCCGCGCTCGGGGAGTTGTACGACCGCTTCGCCTCGCTCGTGCACAGCCTGGCGCACCGCGTGCTGGGCGACGAGAAGGCCGCGGACCGGATCACCCGCGAGGTGTTCGGCTACATCTGGGAGAACCCGGACGCGTACGACCCCAAGCAGGGCTCCATGCGTTCCTGGGTCGCCCGGATCACCCAGGGCCAGGCCGTCGCCCGGCTGCGCCAGGCCGAACTGGGCCGCGGCTCGCGCGAGGAGCTGGAGCAGAAGGTGCGCAGCGCCAATGCCGCGGCCCGCGCGGACTACATCGTCACCTCCATGCCCGCGCCCTTGCGTGCCGCGCTCGAACTCGCGTACTTCAAGCGCCGGGACTACCGCCAGGCCGCCGCCGATCTGCAGATCAGCGAGGACGAGGCCCGGCGCCGGCTGCGCCTGGGGCTGCAGTTGCTGTCGACCGCCAACGCCCTCCCGCAGGAGGACGCCGCCCAGCCCGGATATGGAAGCCCCCGATGAACGGCCCCGCCGAGTCGCCCGACGACGGATACCAGCGGCCCGGCGGCGCGGCGCGGATACCGGGCCCGCGCGGACCCGCCGACGACCTCGACCCGCGGCACGCGCCGCAGCCCCTGCCGGAGCCCGTGCCGATGCCGCTGCCGCTGCCGACGCCGTCCGTGCCCCCGCCGACGCATGCCGTACTGAAGTCCCTGCTCGGCGCCTGGGCGCTCGCGGCGTGTTCCGCGGAGGAGACGCAGGCCGTCGAGGACCACCTCACCGAGTGCGCGCCGTGCGCCGAGGAGGCGCTGCGGCTGCGCGACGCGGTGGGGCTGCTGCACCCGGAGGAGAGCCTCGACCTCAAGCCGCTGCTGCGTTCGCGCGTACTGGAGGACTGCCTGGGCAAGCGGCCGGCCCGGATCCCGGTGCCGGGGTGGGCGACCCCGTACGACACCGAGACGGCGCGGCTCGACGCGCTGCTGCGCGACTTCGGGGACTCGGAGTGGCACACCCCGGTGCGGCTGAAGTGGTTCGAGGAGGAGCGGCGGCAGTCGCACCGGACCACCGTCGCGGGGGTGATCGGGCACCTGCTGTCGGTGGACGGCATCATCGCTACCGCGCTGGGACTCGACGACCCGCTGGGTCCGCAGGCACCGGCGGGCGGGCCGGGGGCCCGTACGGAGCACTTCTGGAGCTCCTCCCCGTACCCGACCACGCGGCAGGTCCGCGAGCCCTGGCGTGAGCAGGGCCACACCCTGATCCGTACGGTGTCCTTCGCCGGCCGGGGCGTCGCCGAGCTGGCGGTGGACTACGGCTCGTTCGCGCTGCCGCTCGGGGACGCCTTCCTGGAGCGGGCCTTCGAGTGCTGGGTGCACGCGTGGGACATCGCGGAGGCCGTGGACTACCCGTACGACCCGCCGTCCGGGCCGCACCTGCACCGGATGATCGACCTGGCGGCGCGGCTCCTGCCGGCCGCGCTGGCCGTACGCCGGCGGGCCGGGCTCGCCTCCCCGGCGCGCGGCCTGGTCGCGGCGGGCGCCCCCGGGCGGACCCTGCACCTGGAGATCGAGGGCGCGGGCGGGGGCGGCTGGGACATCGCCCTGGACTCCCCCGCGGCCAGGCCTTCGCCGGACCACACGGTGGCGCGGATCGCGTTGGACGGGGCGGAGTTCTGCCAGTTGGCCGCGGGGCACATCTCGCCGGAGGAGGCGGCCGTCGGGCAGCACGGCGACCGCGAGGCCATCCGCGACGTCCTCTTCGCCGCCGCGTCCCTGAGCCGCCTCTAGGCCCGCTTCGGTTTCGAGCCGCCCGCGAGACCCGCGTCCCTACGCGAAGACGACGGTGCGGGTGCCGTTCAGGAGGACCCGGTGTTCGCTGTGCCACTTCACCGCGCGGGCCAGCGCCTGGCACTCCACGTCGCGGCCGACGGCCACCAGCTGGTCGGGGGTGACCTCGTGGCCGACGCGCTCGACCTCCTGCTCGATGATCGGGCCCTCGTCGAGGTCGGCCGTCACGTAGTGCGCGGTCGCGCCGATCAGCTTCACACCGCGCGCGTGCGCCTGGTGGTACGGCTTGGCGCCCTTGAAGCTCGGCAGGAACGAGTGGTGGATGTTGATGATCCGCCCGCTCAGCTCCTTGCACAGGGTGTCCGACAGCACCTGCATGTACCGGGCCAGGACCACCAGCTCGACGTTCTCCGCACGCACCAGCTCCAGCAGCTGCGCCTCGGCCGCGGCCTTCGTGTCCTTCGTCACCGGGATGTGCACGAACGGGACGTCGTACGAGCCGACGAGCTCGGCGAAGTCCGTGTGGTTGGACACCACGGCCGCGATCTCGACCGGCAGCGCCCCGATCCGCGAGCGGAACAGCAGGTCGTTGAGGCAGTGCCCGAACTTCGACACCATCAGCACGATCCGCATGCGCTCGTCCGCGCGGTGGATCTGCCAGTCCATGCGGAAGCCGTCGCCGATGGCGGCGAAGCTGGCCCGCAGCTTGTCCACCGTCACCGACTCCTCCGCCGAGAAGTGGACCCGCATGAAGAAGAGGCCGGTGTCCCGGTCACCGAACTGACGGCTGTCCTCGATGTTGCACCCGGTCATGAAGAGGTAGCTGGACACCGCGTGCACGATGCCCTGCTTGTCGGGGCAGGAGAGGGTCAGCACGTACTGCTGGGACTGCTGGGGATGGGTGTCGTCGCTCATGACGGCACAGCCTTTCACACCGCGCGGGTGAGGATCTTCAGCACTTCTATAGACCGGGGCCGCGCGTCCGGATCGTCGCCGTCCGCCGTCGCCAGCCGTACGTGCGCCTCGCGCGCGGCGCGTACCGCCTCGGGCCAGGCGTGGTGCTCCAGGTAGCCGGAGACCGGGGCGTCGGGGCCGATCTGGTGCAGGATCCGCAGCACCCGCAGCACCGCGAGGTCGACCAGAGCCGCCTCCTGGGAGTCGCGGAAGATCGTGCCGACGTACTTCTCCGCGGACCAGCTGTCGAGCCAGGTGTCCTCGACGAGCCGGTACACGGCGTCGGTGACGTCCCCGTACCCCTCGGCGCCGGCCAGCCAGATCTCTTCCTGGAACGCCGGATCGGAAAGCATGTGCAGCGCCGAGCGCACGTTGCTGCGCCAGCGCCACCACGGCATGTCGTTGAGGGGCATGCCGCCCATGGTGGAGGAGCGGCCGCCACGGCGGGAAGAGTTCTTCGAACCTTGGGCGAATGTCACGCTTGCGATCGTACGTTCATCTCTTGCGCGATCTTGAAGCGCCTGTGCACGGCCGCCCCCCGCAATTCACCTGCGCGCCACCTCATGTTGTGTACACCTCACACTTGAGTTCCCCGCGGGGCGGAATCGTTCGTGACCATGACCGATCGGCGACGCACGGCAGCCCTGTACCGCACCTTCGTGGCCACCGCGGCGGGTGCGTGTCTCGTCGCCGGATGCGGGGCGCTCCCCGGAGGCCCGGGGGGCTCCGGGGAGTCCGCCATCACCGTCATGACCTTCGCGCCCGAGGACTCCAAGGCGACCAACATGCCCGGAATGCCCGCCATGGCCAAGGCGTATGAACGCTGGGTCAACTCCAAGGGCGGCATCAACGGCCACAAGCTCCGCGTCCTGACCTGCAACGAGCACAACACGGCCGTCGGCGCCGCCGACTGCGCCCGCAAGGCCATCGCCGAGAAAGCCGTCGCCGTCGTCGGCTCGTACAGCCAGCACGGGCGCGCCTTCATGGCCCCGCTGGAGGCCGAGGGCATCCCCTTCATCGGCGGGTACGGGGTCTCCTCCGAGGAATTCCAGTCCACCCTCTCCTACCCCGTCAACGGCGGCCAGCCGGTCCTCCTCGCGGGCGCCGGCCACCAGCTGGGCCGCGCCTGCGGCGAGGTGGCGCTGGTGCGCCCCGACACCCTCGCGGGCGACTCGCTGCCGGTGCTGCTCAACGCCGGCCTCAAGACCAACAAGATGGCGGAGGCCGACGACATCCGGGCCGACGAGGACTCCGCCGACTTCGCCCCGCAGGCCCGCGAGGCGCTCGCCGGCTCCTCCGGCGGCAAGGACAGGGGCTGCGTGGCCGCCGTGCTCGGCGAGCACACCGAGACCTTCTTCGACGCCTTCCGGCGCGCCGACGTCCAGCACAAGAAGCCGCAGATCTCCTCGGTGCTCGGCTCGGTCAGCCAGTCCGTCGTGGACCGCACCGGCGGCAAGGACAGCCCCTTCGAAGGCGCGTACCTGACCAGCTGGTACCCGGTGTCCACCGACCCGCTCTGGGCTCCGATGCGGCAGGTGATCTCCGACCAGGGCTTCGGCGAGGACAGCCTCGACGCCGACGACACCGGGGCGCAGACCACCTGGATCGCGTACACGGTGCTGAGCGAGGTCGTGAAGCGGTTCAAGGACGGTGACCGCATCACGGCGCGCAAGCTCGCCCGCGCCCTGAACCAGTCCCAGGCCGTCAAGACCGGCGGACTCACCCCGGAGCTGAGCTGGCGCTACCAGGACATGCGGGCCGTCGCCGGCTTCCCGCGCATCGTGAACGGCCAGGTCACCTTCCAGATCGTCCAGCAGGGCCGCCTCGTCGCCCAGCCGGGCGAGCAGCCCATGGACATGACCCCGGCCCTGGAACAGGCCCCGCGCGCGAACTAGACGCGACCGGGGCTCGACGCAGACGCGACCGGGACGGACTGGAGCGGACTAGAGCTGGGACTTGTCGCGCTTGGTCAGGCCGTACTTGGCCGCGATGGCGTTCCACTGGGCCGCCGCGGAGTCCTTGGCCTTGGTGGCCTCGCCGCTCGACTTGTTGGCCTCGGAGGCGTTGCCCGTGGACTTGGCCTTGCCGTCCTTGCACTTTTCCTTGTCGTGGTTCACGTCGTCCGCCCAGTCCGCATAGCTGTTGTCGGCGTCCGCGGAGGCCTGCCAGGCCTTGGTGAGGGCGGCCGTGAGCTTCGCGTTGTCCGGCAGCTTGTCCACCTTCAGCTCCTGGAGCCGGGTCACCAGCTCCTCGCGCTGGCGGGCCGCGCCCCGCAGGTCGGTGGCCGCCTGGTCGAGGTTGCGGCATCCCTTGATGTCGTCCACGGCGCGGATCACGTTGGCGCGGCTGTCGTTGCTGTCCGCGAGGAGCTTGTCCAGCTGGACCGCCTGGGGCTGCGCCGGGTCGAGCGGGGCCTCGCCGGGGGCCGCGGAGCCCTTGGCGGTGGTGGGCGGGGCGGCCACCGCGCCGGGGTCGCTGTTCTGCGGCTTGCCGCCGCCGTCGCCGAGCAGCGAGCCGACGCCGAGCCCGGCCACCACCAGCCCGATGACACCGGCGGCGATGATCGCGGGCGAGACCCTGCGGGGGCTGTGGGGCGCGGGCGGCTGGAACTGCTGCTGGGGCGTCGCGTACTGCGGCGGCTGCGGCTGGAACTGCGGCGCCGGCGCCGGAGGCTGCTGGAACTGCGGCGGGTACTGCTGATGCTGCTGGGGCGGTACGGGGCCCTGCCCGCGCGGCGGGTACGGGCGCGGCTGCGGCTGGCGCAGCACGGGCTCCTGGACCGGCGGAAGGTGCTGGGTGTGCCCGTCGGCGCCGGGAGGGTCGTTGCGGAACAGCCCGTCGAAGCCCGCGGCCGGATCCGGGCCCGGCCCGGCGGGGACGGGCGCGATGTACTGGGTGGCCGCCTCCTCGTGCGCGGGGGCGGCGGGGGCGGCCGGGACCGGCGCGATGTACTGGGTCGCCGCCTCCTCGTGCGCGGGGGCGGCGGGAGCGGCCGGGACCGGCGGGATGTACTGGGTGGCCGCCTCCTCGTGCGGGGCGGCCGGCACGGGCGGTATGTACTGCGTGACCGCCTCGGGCAGCGGCGGGTAGCCGTACCCGTGCGGATCGCCCGGCCCCTCGTAGCCGGGCCCGACGACGTGCCCGGGCTGCTGGCCCGGCGGCTGCTGCTGCGGCTGCGGCACTGCCTGCGGGTACGGGTAGGGCTGCGGGTACCCGTACGCGGGACCGCCCTGCTGCTGCTCCGAACGGCCCGGCTCGGCCGTCGGGTCCGGCGGGCCCCACGGCGTACCGGCCTGTGGGGTGGGCTGCGGGCCGTTGCCCTGGCCGTTCCCCTGTCCGCTCTCCGTCACCGGGACTCCTTCTCCGACCTGTCCGAACCTACGGAACCGTCGGCTCACGCTACCCGGTCATCCGCCACCGGCGTCAGGCCCACCCCGGCCCACCCGTGACCCGGTCCGCCGCCGTCAGGCGACCACCGCCTCCAGACGGGCCCCGAACTCCCTCACCGCGGCCTCTTCCCGGTACGGCTCCAGCCGCTGCCGGAAGTCCTCCAGGTACTCCGCGCCCCGGTTCGAGCGCAGCCCCGACAGCAGGTCCGCCGCCTTGGTGGCCGTCTGGCAGGCCTGCTCCACCTCGCGCTGCTGGACCTGGGCCGTCGCCAGCAGCAGCAGTCCGATGGCCCGGCGGCGCTCCTTGCCCTCCGGCAGCGCCCGCAGGGCCTCCTGCGCGCGCCGGCCCGCCGCGTCGGCCTGGCCCAGGTCCCGGTGGCAGTGGGCCAGTTCGTCCGCGAGGTACCCGGTGTCGAAGTGCCGGATCCACGGCGGGTCGTCGCCCGACTCCGGCTCCGCCCGCTCCAGCGCGGTGACCGCCCGGGAGGACAGCACCGCAGTCGCGCGGCCGTCGCCCAGCAGGGCGTGCCCGCGCGCCTCGGCGGCGTAGAACATCGCCTCCACCCGCGGGGTGACCTGCCCGCGGGTGCCCTCCTGGGCGGCCCGGGCGAGCTGGGCGATCTCCCGCGGATTGCCCAGCTCGGCGGCGAGGTGGCTCATGGACGCCGCCAGCACGTACCCGCCGTACGCGCGGTCGCCGGCCGCCTGGGCGAGGCGCAGTGCCTGGATGTAGTAGCGCTGGGCCAGGCCCGGCTGGCCGGTGTCCACCGCCATGTAGCCCGCGAGTTCGGTCAGGCGGGCCACGGCCGCGAACAGCGCCCGCCCGACCGGCTCCCGGTACGAGCCGCCGATCAGCCCGGACACCACGGAGTTGAGGTAGTGCACGACGACGGGCCGCACGTGCCCGCTGCCGAAGCGGTGGTCGAGGACCTTGAGCGCCTCGGTGGTGGCCCGTACGGCCCCCACGTCGGGCATGCCGACGCGGGAGCCGCCGCTGCGGGCGACCTGCGCGTCGGCCCCGGTGATCAGCCAGTCGCGGCTGGGCTCGACGAGGGCGGAGGCGGCCACGGAGGACCCGGACAGGAAGTCGCGGCGGCCCACGTCGCTGCGCCACAGCTCGCAGACCTGCTCGATCGCGCCGATGACGGTCGGGGAGAACTGCAGGCCGACGCCGGAGGCGAGGTTCTTGCCGTTGGCCATGCCGATCTCGTCGATGGTGACGGTCCGGCCCAGCTTGCGCCCGAGCGCCTCGGCGATGATCCCCGGCGCCCGGCCGCGCGGCTGCTGGCCGCGCAGCCAGCGGGCGACGGAGGTCTTGTCGTAGCGCAGGTCGAGACCGTGCTCGGCGCCGCACATGTTGACGCGCCGGGCGAGCCCGGCGTTGGAGCACCCGGCTTCCTGGATGAGCGCCTGCAGCCGTTCGTTCGGCTGGCGGGCGACGAGAGGCCTGGCTGCCATGAAAAACCCCCTGAAGCCACGGGCGAGCGATGGAATGATCACTTCCCGCCTGATGTGCGGAGAATCTTCCCCTCTGCGACGAGTCGTTACCCACCTCCGGCGCCCGGACCTCCCACGCGCCCCCGTCCGTGCGTCGATGCGCCCCGTATGCAGGATCGATGCACCGGCCACCGGCGGGTTTACGCCCGTAACCCCCGGTGACCGCAAGAGTTGTGATGCACGTGGAAGAGACCATGGCAGTCACGGAGACCGCACCCATCCCCAAGCAGCGCGGCGAGCAGCTGCTGGACCATGCCGTGCGGTACACGGAAGAACGGCACTGGGACGTCTTCGCCGGCACCTGGCTGGAGTCCTCGGAGGGCCGGGAGAAGTGCTCCTGCGGGAAGGAGGACTGCCCGGCTCCGGGTGCGCACCCGACCGTGAAGGACTGGGCGGCGCAGGCCTCGGGCAGCGCGGTGCAGGTCCGGCGGATCTGGGGCAAGCACTCCGCGGCCTCGATCCTGCTGCCGACGGGCCGCACCTTCGACGCGCTGGACGTGCCGGACTCCGCGGGCTTCCTCGCCCTCGCGCGGCTCCAGCGGATGCAGCGCACGCTCGGGCCGGTGACCGTCACGCCGGACCACCGGATGATGTTCTTCGTCCTGCCGGGCGCCGGGATCAAGGTGGCGGACCTGCTGCGCAAGATCGGCTGGCAGCCCTCCCAGCTCGATCTGGCGGCACGCGGCGAGGGCGAGTACGTGGCCGCGCCGCCGACCCGTTACGGCGGGCGCGGCTCGGTCCAGTGGGCGCAGCCGCCGACGGCCGCGAACCGGTGGCTGCCGGACGTGGAGGAGCTCATCGACGCGCTGGCGTACGCGTGCGGCCGCGAGGCGGCGGCGGAGCGGGCACGGCGCCAGGCGTGACGCGTGTTCCGGCAGGTCAGAGCTTGGTGGATCCTCCCGGGAAACTCATGACATAAGTAACTGCTCGGCCTCTCCCCCGTCCTCCTATGGTGAGGAAAGTACGACCACGGGGAACAGAACGAGAGGCAGGCGCATGCCGGACCAGGGTGATGCGACGGGCGGGACGCACGGGACGGGTGGCGCGCGAACCGCGCCGGCCGCCGTACGGATAGAGGGTCTGTGGAAGCGCTTCGGCGAGCAGGTGGCCGTGGCGGGGATCGACCTCGTGGTGCCTGCGGGCCAGTTCATCGGCCTGGTCGGCCCCAACGGGGCCGGCAAGACGACGACGCTGTCCATGGTGACCGGGCTGCTGCGCCCGGACATGGGGCGCGTCATCGTCGCCGGGCACGACGTGTGGGCGGACCCCACCGAGGTGAAGTCCCGCATCGGCGTCCTGCCGGAGGGCCTGCGCCTCTTCGAGCGGCTGTCGGGACGCGAACTGCTCGGGTACATGGGCCGGTTGCGCGGCCTGTCCGGCGAGGAGACCGACAAGCGGGCGACGCAGCTGCTGGACGTCCTCGACCTCGCGGGCTCCCAGCACAAGCTGGTCGTGGACTACTCGACGGGCATGCGGAAGAAGATCGGCCTGGCGGCCGCCCTGCTGCACAACCCGGAAGTGCTGTTCCTGGACGAGCCGTTCGAGGGCGTGGACCCGGTGTCGGCGCAGACCATCCGCGGGGTGCTGGAGCGCTACACCGCCTCCGGGGCCACCGTCGTCTTCTCCTCCCACGTGATGGAGCTGGTCGAGTCGCTGTGCGACTGGGTGGCCGTGATGGCCGCCGGCCGGATCCGGGCCGCGGGCCCGCTGGCCGACGTACGGGGCGGGGCGCCTTCGCTGCAGGCCGCGTTCCTGGAGCTGGTCGGCGCGCAGGGCCGGGCCTCCGGCGACTCGCTGGACTGGCTCGGCGGCGGAAACGGCGCGGGCAACGGCACGACCGGCGGCGGCGCGACCGAGGCGGCCGCCCGATGAGCACCACCGCCGTCCCGCTGACCCCGATCTTCGTCCGGCTCAAGCTCTCCCTGATGAAGAACGGCCTGAAGGGCTCCTCGAAGCGCAAGGCCGCCTGGATCACCAGCCTCGTCTTCGCCCTCGTGGTCGGCTTCTTCATCACCCTCGGCCTGGCCCTGCTGCACGGCAACGCCCACGCGGGCACCGTCGTCGTCCTGCTGGCCGCGCTCCTCGCGCTCGGCTGGGCGTTCATGCCGCTGTTCTTCCCCACCGGTGACGAGACGCTCGACCCGAGCCGGCTCGTCATGCTGCCGCTGCGCCCGCGACCGCTCGTACGGGCCCTGCTCGCCTCCTCCCTGATCGGGATCGGCCCGCTGTTCACGCTCTGCCTGGCCGTCGGGTCGGTGGTGGCCGTCGCGCGAGGCGCCGCCGGCGCGGTGGCCGCGGTGGTGGCGGCGCCGCTGCTCCTGCTGGGCTGCGTCACGCTCGCCCGCGCCGTGGCCACGGCGAACGTACGGCTCCTGACCAGCCGCAAGGGACGCGACCTGGCCGTGCTCAGCGGACTGCTGATCGCGGTGGGCGGGCAGCTGGTCAACTTCGGCAGCCAGCGGCTGTTCCAGGAGGGCGGGCTGGAGACCCTGGAGCCCGCCGAGGCCGTGGTCCGCTGGCTGCCGCCCGCGACCGCCGTCGGCATGGTGGACTCCGCGAGCGAGGGCTCGTACGGGGTGGCCGCGGCCCAACTGGCCCTCACCCTGGCCGCCCTGGCCCTGCTGCTCCGGTTCTGGGAGCGCAGCCTGACCAAGCTGATGGTCACCCCCGACGGTTCGACCCTCACGGCGGCGAAGCCGGAGAAGGAACGCGGCAACGCGGGCGGCGGCCTGTGGGCCCTGCTGCCCGACAACCGCACGGGCGCGGCCATGCAGCGCACCCTGCGCTACGTCGTCCGCGACCCGAAGACCAAGTCGGCCTGGGTCACGGCCCTGGCGATCGGCGCGATCGTCCCGGTCTTCAACGCCCTGCAGGGCACCGGCTCGGTGTACCTCGCCTGCTTCGGCGCGGGGATGCTCGGCATCCAGATGTACAACCAGTTCGGCCAGGACACCTCGGCGTTCTGGATGGTCGCGCAGACCATCTCGAACCGGCAGGACGCGTACGTCGAACTGAGCGCCCGGGCCTGCGCCCTGGCCCTGGTCACCGTCCCGTACACCGTCCTGGTCACGGCGGTCACCGCCGCCCTCGTCGGCAACTGGCGGGGCTTCCCGCCGGCGTTGGGCCTCGCCCTGGCCCTGCTCGGCTCGATGCTGTGCACCGGCGCGCTGGCCTCGGCCCGCTACCCGTACTCCATCCCGACGGAGGGCGCCTTCAAGAACGTCGCCCCGGGGCAGGCCGGGCTCGCCTGGATGGGCATCTTCGGCGGGATGGCCGCCTCGGCGGTGATCTGCGCCCCGATGATCGTCCTGACCGTCTACCTCCACGGCGCGGACCGCGGGTCCCTCGCCTGGATCCTGCTCCCCCTGGGCATGGCCTGGGGCACCCTGACCGCCTGGGCCGGCCTGCGGCTGGCCGCCCCGACGGTGGCCCGCAAGCTCCCGGAGATCCTGGTGGCGGTGAGCAAGGGCTGAGGCCCGGGCGGGGCGGACCGGCCCCGCCCGGGTAGCGTGGGGATCTTCGGCCGGCGTAGGCCGCCGGAGTCCCCCGAGGTGAACACCCATGGCTGTTGGCGAACCGCCCGTCGTGTGGAGCCTGACCGAAGCGGACGCGCACGCCGGATGGCGGGCGTTGTCGTGGAGCGCGGGACCGGACGGCGAGCTCGCCGTCCTGCTGGTCCAGCGTCACCACCTGAGCCCGAGCGAGTACGTCAAGGGCTGGCCCGGGTGGGGCACGGCGAACCCCTTCGACGCCGAGCTCGTCATCGTCCCCGCGCGGGGGCCCGAGCGGCGCATACCGGTCGACGGCATCGGGCTCCGGCCCACACACCTCGCGCTGCTCCCGCGGTCGCGCTTCCTCCTCGCGTCGGGCCGCGCCGGGCAGGACGCCGACGGCACCTGGCGCGACAACGCCGTGGTGTACTCCCCCGAAGGCCGGCCCGAAGCGGCGCTGTGCCTCGGCGACGACATCGCGGCGCTGGTCAGCGACGCCCGCGGCGGCACCTGGACCGCCTACGGGGACGAGGGCATCTTCGGGGCCCACCCGCAGTCCCGGGAGGGCCTGGCGGGCTGGAACACCGCCGGCGCGGCCACCTGGGTTCCGCCGCACCGCTTCCCCGAAGGGCCGGTGCACGGCCTCACGGCCGCCACGCAAGGCCCGTACGCCTGGCTGGCCTGGAGCCACCCCCGAGGCACCTTCCTGACCCGGATCGATCCCGCCACCGGCTTGGCCGCCGGCTACCGCTGCCCGTTGCGGTACGTGGACGGGCTGGCCGTACGGGGCGACCGCGCGGTGCTGAGCCGCCGGGAGCACGACGAGCCGTTCACCGAGCTGGTCCGCGTGGACCTGGTCGACGGTGAGTGCGTGATCACCGACCGGCAGCGGGTGCCGCTGCCCGGCCGCGTGGTGATGCAGTGCGGCCAGGGCAGGGACGGCACGCTCTGGCTCCGCGCGGGCGACGCGTGGGTCCGGATCGAGGTCTGATCCGGACCCGGCTCGATGCGCCGCGAGGCAGCGTTGGCGGCCCGCGGGGCTCGGCTCACGGGCGGACGAGCACACCGCCGTACGCGGGCCGGGCACCATGCACGCCCCCCGAAGCCACTGACCTGGCCACCAGCGGAGTCACCCCGTGCGGTCGCCGCGCGTCATCCGGCTGTGCCGGAGATCTGACGGCAGAATGCGCCTGAGGGTCTTGGTGTAGGCGCCGTCGGAGTCGCATCTCGTTGGGCTGTGTGATCGGCCGGCCGAACAGGCAGGCCGTGTCGGGTCGCGGGTCCGGGTCTCTCGGGCTGGAGGTTCCCCGAGGGCACGCCCTGATGTTCCCGTCCAGGCGTCGCACGCCGCTGGGGCTTCAACGGACGACGGGAGATTCTTTTGAGCGCCTACCCGGCGATCGCCGATCACGGGATGGTCGGTGACCTCCAGACGGCCGCGTTGGTGTCCTCCGACGGGACGATCGACTGGTGGTGCACGCCGCGGTTCGATTCGCCCAGCGTGTTCGCCTCGCTGCTGGACAGCGAACGCGGAGGTTACTGCCGGCTGTCCGCCCATCTGCCCGGCGGATCGGAGCCGGTGGTCCGCCAGCTGTATCTCTCCGATACCGCCGTCCTGGTGACCCGTTTCATGGCGCCGGGCGGCGTCGGCGAGGTCGCCGACTTCATGACCCCCCTGACCACCGGGACGCCGACGGACCGGCACCGCCTGGTGAGGGTGGTGCGGGTGGTGCGGGGCAGCATGGACTTCCGCCTGACCTGCCGGCCGCGGTTCGACTACGGCCGCGCCTCGCACACCCTGGAGCGGACCGGTGAGGCGGCCGCGGTCTTCCACGGCCCCGGCACCGACCTGCACCTGCAGGTCGCCGGGCCCTTCGTGCTCCACCCCGATGACGACGACCTCACCGCCCGCTGCACCCTCACCGCCGGGCAGACCGCCGCCGTGATCCTGACCTCCGATGCGAGCGGCGCCGCCGCCCCGGCACAGCTGACACCCGAGGACATCCGGGCGGAGCTGGATGCGTGCCGGAGGTTCTGGCACGGGTGGTTGCGCTCCTCCACCTACCGCGGCCGGTGGCGCGACATCGTCAACCGCTCCGCGATCACCCTCAAACTGCTCACCTACGCCCCCACCGGCGCTCCTATCGCCGCCGCCACCATGGGGCTGCCCGAGCAGGTCGGCGGCGAACGCAACTGGGACTACCGCTACACATGGGTCCGTGACTCCTCCCTGGCCGTCGGGGCGCTGTCCGACCTCGGGTTCACCGAAGAGGCCGCAGCATTCCGCGGATGGCTGCGCGATCGCCTGGAGGCCGGCGGGACCGCCTCGGGCGAGCCTCTGCAGATCATGTACCGGATCGACGGGGACCCCCACCTGACCGAGGAAGTCCTGGACCACTTGGAGGGCTACGAGGGCTCGGCCCCGGTCCGGGCGGGCAACGGAGCCGCCGACCAGATCCAGCTCGACATCTACGGCGAGGCCGCCGACGCCCTGGCCCAAGCGGGAGAGATGGGAGGAATCCGCGGCTGGAAGGCGTTCGCCGACGTGCTGGACTGGCTCGCCGACCACTGGGACCGGCCCGACGAGGGCATCTGGGAGACCCGCGGCGGGCAACAGGAATTCACCTACAGCCGCCTGATGACCTGGGTCGCCTTCGACCGCGGCATCAAACTCGCCACCCTCCACTCCCGGCCCGCCGACACCGCCCGCTGGGCGCAGGCGCGCGACGCCGTCTTCCGGCAGATCGTCGAACGCGGCTGGAACGATCAGCGGCAGGCATTCGTCCAGCACTACGCCACGGATGTCCTGGACGCCTCCCTGCTGCTGATGCCTCGCGTCGGATTCCTCTCTCCCACGGACCCGGCCTGGCTCAGCACCCTGGACGCCATGGAGCAGGAGCTCGTCAGCGACAGCCTTGTCTACCGGTACAACCCCGAGGCGTCCCCGGACGGACTGCGCGGCTCCGAGGGCACCTTCAACCTCTGCAGCTTCCTGTACGTCGAGGCACTGGCCCGCTCGGGCCGCCTTCACCAGGCCCACTACGCCTTCGACAAGATGCTGACCTACGCCAACCACGTCGGCCTGTTCGCCGAGGAGATCGGCCCGTCCGGCGAACAGCTCGGCAACTTCCCCCAGGCATTCACCCACCTCGCGCTGGTCGCCGCGGCCATCGCCCTCGACGAGCACCTCGACCAGGCAGAACGCGGTGGCGCCGGTGAGTGACACTGCCCCGACCGCGCGGACGCCCGGCGGCATGCGGCGGGTCATCGCCCCGCTCGCCCTCGCCCAGTTCATCTGCAGCTTCGCCGGCTCGAACATGAACGTGATGATCAACGACATCAGCGAAGACCTCGACACCACCGTGCAGGGCGTCCAAGTCGCGATCACCATCTTCCTACTGGTGATGGCCGCCCTGATGATCCCCGGCGGCAAACTGACCGACCGCTACGGCCGCAAACGGTGCCTGCTCACCGGCCTCGTCGTCTACGGCGTCGGCGCACTGCTCAGCGCCGTCGCACCGGGCCTGGGCGTCCTCATCCTGGGCAACTCGATCCTCGAAGGTGTCGGCACCGCCCTGCTCATCCCGCCCGTCTACATCCTCACCACACTGCTCTTCACCGACACAACCTCACGCGCCCGGGCGTTCGGGACGATCATGGCGCTCGGAGGAATCGGCGCCGCGGCCGGCCCGCTGATCGGCGGGCTCATCACCTCGGCCCTGAGCTGGCGGGCTGCCTTCGTGTTCCAGGCCCTGGTGATCGTCGTCATCATCGTCCTCAGCCGCCGCATCGAGGACCCCCTCCCGCCGGACCCGACCCGTCCCTTCGACACCGTCGGCACCGTCCTGTCCGCCGTCGGCCTCGTCCTGGTCGTCACCGGGATCCTGGCCGCCGACGACAACGGCTGGCTGATGCTCGCCCTCCTCGCCCTCGGCGCGCTCTTCCTGGCCGCCTTCTTCCGCTGGGTCCGGGCCCGGGAACGCGCCGGCAAGGAACCACTGCTCTCCACCAGCCTGTTCCGCATCCGCACCTCCAACCTCGGACTCGTCACCCAGAACGCCCAGTGGCTGCTCCTGATGGGGGTGTCTTTTACCGTCGCCTCCTATCTCCAGGTCGTCCGCGGATACGACGCGATCCAGACCGGCGTGATCTTCACGGCGGCCACCCTCGGAATCCTCGTCTCCTCCCTAGCAGCCGAACGCCTCGCCAAGCGCCACGCCCAGCGCACCCTCATCCTCACGGGATTCGTCACCACGATCGCCGGCATCGTCGTCCTGACCGTGGTGGTCGGCGGCTCACCCAGCCCCTGGGCCTTCGCGCCCGGACTGCTCCTCATCGGCCTCGGCCTCGGCGTGATGCTCACCCCCTCGGTCAACATCGTCCAGTCGAGCTTCACCGAGGCTCAGCAGGGCGAGATCTCCGGCCTGTCCCGCAGCGTCTCCAACCTCGGCTCCTCCCTCGGCACTGCGATCGCCGGCACCATCCTCGTCGCCGGCCTCACCAGCCACGCCTACGCCGCCGCGATGATCACCCTGGCAGCCGTCGGACTCATCGGCCTCACCGCCGCCGTGCTCCTCCCCCACCACCCGCCACACACCCCCGCCCCCACCGGCCAACAAGCCTCACCGAGCCCGACCAGCGATGAGTGAGGAAGAGGTCGCCTGCGGCGAAACTGCGGGTCAGTCTCCCTACCGGCCGGCCGCGCCTAGCTCGGGCACCACGTCGCCCTCCTTTGACCGGCGCGGTGCGGGTGAGCGCGGCGTACGCGGTCGGGCCCGTCGCGCCCAGCGGGCCACGGCCGTCCACGCCGACGGCCGCGCGACCCCGCCCGCCGCGCACGACATCCCGTAACCCCTGCCGGACGGACCGGGCCCGGCTCTGCCGCGGCGGGCGGCTCGGGGCGGCGTGTCAGGGGGCCGTGTCAGGGGGCGTCGGCCTTGACTCCGTCCAGGAAGGGTTCCAGGGCCGCGCGCCAGGCGGCCGGCTGGTCGTAGTGGAGGTAGTGGCCGGCGTCGGGGATCTCCGCGTACTGCCCCGCCGGCAGGACGCGGACCATCTCCTGGGCCTCGGCGCGGCCCAGTTCGCCGTCCAGGCCCCGGACGACCAGGGTCGGGCAGCGGACCTGCGCCAGCTCCTCCCAGTGGGCGTCGTGCACCCAGGTCTCGCGGGCCGTGAGCATCTGGCGCCGGGAGAAGACGGGGCGCCACCCGTCGTCGGCCTGGTGCATGACCTCGGCGAAGAACGCTCCGCGGCCGGGGTCGGGCCGCTCCACGCGGGGGTCGTCCTCGCCGAACCAGCGGCGGGCCGCGTCCTGGGTGGGGAACGGCAGCGGCCAGCGGTGGAACCACTCCTCCCACTCCTGCTGGGAGGCCGCCCCGAGGGCGGAGGCGCGCATGTCGCAGATGACCAGGGCCGCCACGAGGTCGGGGCGGCGGGCGGCGAGCTGCCAGGCGGTGAGGGCTCCCATGGAGTGGCCGATGAGGGTCACGGGGGCCAGGCCGAGCTGCTCGACGGCGGCTTCGGCATCGGCCACGAAGGCCTCGCGGCCCAGGGCGGTCGTGAGGGCCGGGCCGGTGGCGGGGCGCTCGCTCTGGCCGTGGGCGCGCTGGTCGAGGGCCACGACGCGGCGGCGCTCGCCGAGCCAGCGGGCGGTTCCGGCCCAGTGGAAGGCGCGGCCCATCAGACCGTGGAGTAAGAGCACGCCGGGGGCACCCGCCGGAGCGGGCGGTTCCCTGAACTCCCATGCTGCCAGGCGTACGCCGTCGGCCCCTGTGACATCGAAGCGCTGTACCACCGCAGATGCACCCCCTTCGCTCCCGGCCACAGTATCGAACCCGCATTCGAAAACGGGGTTCTCGCCGGCTACACCGCTCTTTCGAGTGACCTTGCTCAAGGATTGGCTGCCCCGGCCGATGGAGATCCTTTCAACAGGGAGGCGGGCCGCTCGGGGAAGACGGTCCGAAGGGGATGACCTTGAGAGCTCGGGGCTCCAGGTCACACAGGGGAGGACTGGTCCCGGCGCCGCAAGGCGTCGGGACCACCCACACCACATCACACAGCATCCGGCCGCAGCGACCCCGTCGGATTCACTCGTACGGGCGGTCCCGCGGCCCGTCCGTACGTCCGTACGTCAATCCCCGGCATTCCGGCGGCGGTGCGGGCTCCGCTCCCGGCCCCCGCCCCCGGCTCCGCTCCCGGTTCCGCCCCAGGTCAGCGCTTCGCGACGAACACGTGCGAGGCGACGACCGCATCCAGCTCGGCGGCCTCGCCACCGCTGCCGACCAGCACACCGCCGGGCGACTCGGTCACGCTCACCACCGAACCGGGCTGCACACCCGCCCGCCGCAGCGTGTACATCAGCTGCGCGTCCGTCTGGATCGGCTCCCCGATCCGGCGCACGACCACCGTCTTGCCCTCGGCGCCCGGGTCCAGCTCCGACAGGCTGACCATGCCGTCCTCCAGGAACGGATCCGCCTCGGCCTTCTCGCCCAGTTCCTCCAGCCCCGGGATCGGGTTTCCGTACGGCGACTCGGTCGGGTGGCGCAGCAGTTCCAGCACCCGCCGCTCCACCGCCTCGCTCATCACGTGCTCCCAGCGGCAGGCCTCTGCGTGCACCTGCTCCCACTCCAGGCCGATGACGTCGACGAGCAGGCACTCGGCGAGCCGGTGCTTGCGCATCACGCGCGTCGCCAGCCGGCGCCCCTCCTCGGTCAGCTCCAGGTGACGGTCGCTGGCCACCGCCACCAGGCCGTCCCGCTCCATCCGCGCCACCGTCTGGCTCACCGTCGGGCCGCTCTGGTCGAGCCGCTCGGCGATACGGGCGCGCATGGGGACCACGCCTTCCTCTTCCAGCTCGAGGATGGTGCGGAGATACATCTCCGTGGTATCGATCAGTCCGGACATTCGTGCCCCTCGGATTGCGTGCGCTGGCCCTGCCCCCAATTCTGACGCATCGGGCCGACAACCGTCCCGTGCCGAGGGTCAAGGCCGTTCCAGGACGTCTTGCGGCGCCTTCGGCCACGGGATTGACGTCCGTATTGACAGGCCGTTGGTCCAGACCGCACGGTGAGCGGCGGACACGGACGACGACGCATCCATCTGCACCCCACCCGGAAGGCCTTCGGCGTATGAGCGAGAGCAAGCTGGCCGGTCAGTTCTTCGACGCCGCCATCGGGCTGCTGGAACGGGTGCGGGACGAGGAGTCCTCGCACATCAGCGAGGCCGGTGTCGTCATCGCGGACGCCGTGGCCGCCGGCAACAAGCTCTTCGCCTTCGGGGCCGGGCACTCCTCCCTCCCCGCCCAGGACGTGGTCTACCGGGCCGGCGGGCTCGCCCTCATGAACTTCCTCGCCGTCCCCGGCACCGCGGGCATCGACATCATGCCCGCCACCCTCGGAAGCGCACTGGAGCGCGTGGACGGGCTCGCCGGAGCCGTACTGGACAGCAGCCCGGCCTCCGACGGCGACGTCCTCGTGATCATCTCCCTCTCCGGGCGCAACGCCCTGCCGGTCGAGATGGCCATGAACGCCCGCGCCATCGGCCTCAAGGTCATCGGCGTGACCTCGGTGGCGTACGCGACCGGGACCAGGTCGCGGCACGTGTCCGGAACCTTCCTCAAGGACCACTGCGACATCGTCCTCGACAGCAAGATCGCGGTCGGCGACGCCGAGCTGAGCCTCGACGGCATCGAGGCCCCCTTCGCCCCCGCCTCCACCGTGGTGACCAGCGCGATCATGCAGGCGGTCATGGCCGCCGCGGCCGGCGAGCTGGCCGCCCGCGGGCTGGAGCCGCCGCTGCTGCGCTCGGGCAACGTCGACGGCGGCCACGAGTGGAACGGCCGCGTGATGCAGGAGTACGGCGACCGGATCTTCTTCCGCCACTAGTCAGCGCCCCGGGTCGCCAGGTCCAGGTCGGCCGCGACGCGGGCCGCGACCTCCTCCGCGTACGCCGCGTCCGCCCGTTCGAAGGCGGCCCGCGAGGGTCCGCGCAGGAACGTCAGCGCGCCCAGGGTCCGGCCCCGGCTGCGCAGCACCACGCACAGCCCGTGCACCGCGCCCTGCGGCCACTGCCGGGACCGCGCCCACTCGTCGGCCGCCTCGCCGCGCGGCCCGCTGGTGCGCACGGAGCCGGACCGTTCCAGCGCCTGCAGCACCGGGTGGCCGGCCTCGTACCGTACGGGGATCGACCCCGGCGCCGGGAACCCGGGCGGGGACGCGGCCGACCGTACGAGCCGCGGCCGGTCGGGGTCGCCGGGCCGCTCCAGTACGTCGAGCAGTGCGTGCTCGGCGAAGCCGGCCAGGGCGAAGTCCAGCCGTACGGAGGCCGCCTCGGCCGGGTCCTCGCACTCGGCGGCCGCCCGGCCCGCGCGGTGCAGCTGGTGCGAGCGGAACCGCAGTTGCGCGGTGTCCAGTTCCGCCCGGCGGGCCTCGGTGACGTCCTGGAACAGCAGGGCGACCCCGAGCGGTACGGGTTCCTCCGCGAGCGGCGAGGCCAGCCGCAGGAAGCCGCACCGCCAGCACCGCCGCCGCACCCCCTCGGGGGTGCGCACGGACACCCACAGCTCCACGGGTTTGGGCGGCGCGCCCTCGGCCAGCACGTGCTGGAGGGCGCCCTCCAGCTCCTCGACGCCCTGGGTCAGCAGGTCCCCGAGGGGCCGCCCGAGCAGCGCGGTGCGCCCGGAGGCGAGGGCGCGGGCGGCGTGCGCGTTGACCGCCGCCGGGCGCAGGTCCACGTCGACGAGGACGACGCCCCACGAGGCGTCGTCCATCAGCGCCTCGCTGAGGGCGATGGACCGCTCGAGGTCGATCTGCGCGTGGACCGCGCTGAAGGCGCAGTACACCCCGGCGGGCTTGCCGTCGGCGCCGGGCACTCCGGCGGACTGGGTCCGCACCAGGACGCGGCCGCCGCTCTTGGTCAGCAGCGCGAACTCGTGGACCTGCCGTCCCGGCACGTCCTGGGCGGCCATGAGTCTGTCCTGTACGTCCAGCGCGTCGGCGGCCCGTACGGCCCACCCCGCGAACCCCTTGCGTCCCACGGCCTCGGCCGCGGACCACCCCAGGATCCGCTCGGCCTCGCGGTTCCAATGGGTGATCACGCCGTCGGCGTCGAACGCGCACAGGGCGGCGTCCATCCCGTCGAGCAGCGCTGCGAGCAGATCGTCGGCGGTCTCACTACGTCCGGAAGCACTCACCTGGCACCCCCTGCAGGTGTTCGCGTGTGCGGCACGTCAGATCATTGAACTGGAACGTGACCCAGCCCACACCCGCTTCCCGCAATCATCCCGGTTTGTCCCAGCTGCGGGGGTGGCGGATCAGCCGAAGGCAATGAGGCTGAGCACGATGGAGGCGCCGACCACGGCCGCGGCCGCGAGCCGGCCCGGCCATCCGGAGAGCGCCCGCAGGCGCCGCTCCCGGCGGGCTACGGCCCGGGCGATCCGCACCTGCGCGTCCGGATCCGGCTGCCACCCGGGCCCGCGCAGCTCGGCCCACACGGACCTGATGAAGGCGACCTCGGTACGGGCCGCGACGAGCTCCACGTCATCGACGCACGGCAGCAGCACCCGCTTGCCGTCGGCGAGGTAGACGTACGCCTGGACCCTCGGCGCACCCGCCGTCTGCAAGCGCTCGCGGACGGACTCGGCCCTGACGTCGCGCAGTTCGGCCCAGGGCAGCCGCCGGACGCGCAGGGGGCCGCGCACGGAGATCCCCTCGCGGTCGAGGGCGGTGAACCGGCGCGGCCGGGCGTACGCCGCGAACGCGACGAAGGCCGTCGGCAGGACGAAGGCCGTCACCCTGAACCAGACGGGCAGGCGCTCGGCGGTCGCCATCCGATCGCGCCCGCGAAGCTTCATTTGGCCCCCCTGGCCCGGCCGCCAGAATAAACAGTTGTGGGGCCCGGGAGGGGTGCCTAGGCTCTGGGGTACACGAGAAGGGAGGTGGTTCCCGAAATGTACGGAAACCGGACGCGTGAGGTGGCTGCGGGCTAAAGCGCCCGTCGTCGCACGCACCCAGTGCGGTGCCCGGCGGGAACGCCAGGCGCCAATCCCAAGCAGTCACCCGACCCGCGGGCTCGCCGGTACGTCCGGCCGGCTTCTCTCACTGCAGGAGAGAGACCAGAGCCCGCGGGTCGCCTGCGTTGCGTCAGGGGCAGAGCCGTTCGAGCCGCCACTTGTCGCCTTCGGCGACGTACCGCAGGCGGTCGTGCAGGCGGTTCTCGTGCCCCTGCCAGAACTCCACCGCGTCGGGAACGACCCGCACGCCGCCCCACTCCGGCGGGACCGGGACCTGCTCGCCCTCCGGGTAGCGCGCCTCGAGTTCCGCGTAGCGCCGGTCGAGTTCGGCGCGCGAGTCGATCACCCGGGACTGCTCGCTCGCCCACGCGCCCAGCTGGGAGCCGTGCGGCCGGGAGCGGAAGTACGCCGCGGTCTCGTCGCGGCCGATACGGGTGGCCGTGCCGGTCACGATGACCTGGCGGGCGATGGGGTGCCAGGGGAAGAGCAGCGAGACGTACGGGTTGGCGTCGATCTCCCGGCCCTTGCGGGAGCCGTAATTGGTGAAGAAGACGAAGCCCCGCTCGCCGAACTGCTTCAGCAGCACCGTGCGGGAGCTGGGCCGGCCGTCGGGGGTCGCGGTCGAGACGACCATCGCGTTGGGTTCGAAGAGGTGCGCGTCCGTCGCCTGGCGGAACCACTCGGCGAACTGCCTCAGGGGGTCCGCGGCGAGGCTGCCCTCGAAGACGATCTCCGAGCGGTACTGCTTGCGCATGACGGCGGGGTCAAGGTCCTGGGGGTCGGTCACCGGGCCATCCTGCCGCAGTATGACTGCCGGAGGTGTGCCGGACGTCACGCTTCCCCGCGCCATGCGGAACGGACAAAATCTTGAGGCCGGTCCGAGGGTTCCCGCGTGGGTGACCATCGGCCGTGCCGGGCATCAACGGGGATGACCGCGCCGGACCGCGAATCACGCCGGGAGCCGCGCGTGTTCGCACTATCTGAGGAGCCGCCGCATGTCCGACTTCGTACCCGGGCTCGAAGGGGTCGTCGCGTTCGAGACCGAGATCGCCGAACCGGACAAGGAAGGCGGTTCGCTGCGCTACCGCGGGGTCGACATCGAGGACCTCGTCGGGCACGTCTCGTTCGGGAACGTCTGGGGCCTGCTGGTCGACGGTGCGTTCAACCCCGGCCTGCCCGCCGCCGAGCCCTTCCCGATCCCCGTGCACTCCGGTGACATCCGCGTGGACGTCCAGTCCGCGCTCGCCATGCTCGCCCCCGTGTGGGGTCTGAAACCGCTCCTCGACATCGACGAGCGGACCGCCCGTGACGACCTGGCGCGGGCCGCCGTCATGGCGCTCTCGTACGTCGCCCAGTCCGCCCGCGGGCAGGGCCGGGCCATGGTGCCGCAGCGGGAGATCGACAAGGCCGGGTCCGTGGTCGAGCGGTTCATGATCCGCTGGCGCGGCGAGCCGGACCCGCGGCACGTCAAGGCCGTCGACGCGTACTGGACCTCCGCCGCCGAGCACGGGATGAACGCCTCGACGTTCACCGCGCGCGTCATCGCCTCCACCGGCGCCGACGTGGCGGCCGCGCTGTCCGGGGCCGTCGGCGCCATGTCCGGGCCGCTGCACGGCGGTGCGCCGTCGCGCGTGCTCGGCATGATCGAGGAGATCGAGCGCACCGGCGACGCCGTGGCGTACGTGAAGAAGGCCCTCGACAAGGGCGACCGGCTGATGGGCTTCGGGCACCGCGTGTACCGGGCCGAGGACCCCCGCGCCCGCGTGCTGCGGCGCACCGCCAAGGAGTTGGACGCCCCGCGCTACGAGGTCGCCGCCGCGCTGGAGAAGGCCGCGCTGGAGGAGCTGCACGCGCGCCGCCCCGACCGGGTGCTGGCGACCAACGTGGAGTTCTGGGCCGCGATCATGCTGGACTTCGCGGAGGTCCCGGCGCACATGTTCACCTCCATGTTCACCTGCGCCCGTACCGCCGGCTGGTCGGCGCACATCCTTGAGCAGAAGCGCACCGGCCGCCTGGTGCGCCCGTCCGCCCGCTACACCGGGCCGGGGGTCCGCAACCCGCGCGAGATCGAGGGCTACGCCGACATGGCGGAGACCGCCTGAGCCGGCGGCCCCGCCCCTTCCCGGGCTGACGTGCGCGGCGGCGGGCCGCCGCCGCCCGCCTCAGCCCAGGGTCGCGTCCAGGATCCGGGCCCACTGGGCGACGACCCGGGCGCGGCGGGCGGTGTCGTCGCTCAGCACGTTGGCCAGGCCCAGCCCCCGGGCCATGTCGAGCAGGCCCTGCACGGTCTCCCGTACGCCCGGTACGGACTCGTCCGCGCCCAGCAGCTCCACCGCGATGCGGTGGGTTTCGCGGCCCACCCGGGTCTCCAGTTCGGCGACCCGGGGCCGCAGCTGCTCCTCGTTGGAGGCGGCGACCCACAGTTGGAGCGCGGCCCGGAAGAGCACGCCCGTGTACATGTCGACCAGGGCTTCCACCACGGCGGGCCGGGGCGCCGGGCCGGCCTGGAACAGCTCGCGCAGGGCGGTGGAGCGCTCCTCGGCGACGTATTCGACGGCCGCGGTGAACAGGTCCTCGCGGGTCCGGAAGTGGTGCTGGGCCGCGCCGCGGGAGACTCCGGCGCGCTCGGCGACGACGGCGACGGTGGAGCCCGCCCAGCCGTGTTCCGCGAGGCAGGAGACGGCGGCGTCGAGGAGGTGGCGCCGGGTGACCCGGCTGCGGGCCTGCTTGGGGCCCTGGGCGGGGGCGGGGGCAGGCGTGGCGCCGGGGCCCGGGCCGGGGCCGGTCACAGTGCCCATGCGGGGTCCCGTCGTTCGAAGCGGGCGGTGATGCCTTCGCGGGCCTCGGCGGAGGCGAAGAGCCCCGCGGACAGCTCGGTGAGGCGGGCGCCGTCCCGGTCGAGGGCCTCGCGTACGGCGGCGGTGGTCAGGGCCTTGGTCTGCGCCAGGCCCTGCGGGGAGGCCTTGCGCAGGCCCGCGAGGACCGGCTCCAGGGCCTCGTCAACCTGCTCGGCGTGCAGGGTGAGCAGCCCAATGCGGGCGGCCTCGGCGGCGTCGAAGAGCTCGGCGGTCAGGAAGTAGCGGCCGGCGGCGCGCGCGTCGAGCCGCGGGAGCAGCGGGATCGAGATGACCGCGGGGGCCAGGCCCAGGTGGGTCTCGGTGAAGGCGTACGAGGACTGCGGCCCGGCGGCCGCGATGTCGCAGGCGCCGAGCAGCCCGAGGCCGCCCGCCCGGACGTGGCCGGTGACACGGGCGACGACGGGCCGGGGCAGCTCGGTGATCTCCCTGAGCAGGGCCAGGAAGTCGGCGGGGTCGCAGGGCGACTTGAGGTCGGCGCCCGCGCAGAAGGTGGTGCCGGTGTGGGTGAGGACGACGGCCCGGACCGCCGGGTCCGCGCCCGCCGCGGCGAGGGCTGCGCGCAGCTCGCCGACGAGGTCCGCGGACAGTGCGTTGCGGTTGGCCGGGGAGTCGAGCGTGAGCGTGGTGATCCCGCGGTGGTGCGCGGCTGCGACGGTCGGGGGCATGTCGTCCCTCCTAGTAGGACTTGGGCAAGCCCAGGGTCTGGTGCGAGACGAAGTTGAGGATCATCTCGCGGCTGACGGGCGCGATACGGGCCACCCGGGAGGCGGTGATGAGGCCGGCCAGGCCGTATTCGCGGGTGAGGCCGTTGCCGCCCAGGGTGTGGACGGACTGGTCCACCGCCCGAACGCAGGCCTCGGCGGCAGCGTACTTGGCCATGTTCGCGGCCTCGCCCGCGCCCATGTCGTCGCCCGCGTCGTAGAGGTGGGCGGCCTTCTGCATCATCAGGCGGGCGAGTTCCAGCTCGATGTGCGCGGCGGCGAGGGGGTGGGCGACGGCCTGGTGGCTGCCGATGGGCTCCTTCCACACCTGGCGGGTCTTGGCGTAGTCCACGGCTTTGGCCAGTGCGTGGCGGCCCATGCCGATGGCGAAGGCGGCGGTCATGATGCGTTCGGGGTTGAGGCCGGCGAAGAGCTGGAGCAGGCCCGCGTCCTCGTCGCCGACGAGGGCGTCGGCGGGGAGCCGGACCTCGTCCAGGACGAGCTCGAACTGTTTCTCCGCGGCCTGGAGTTCCATGTCGATGACCGACCGGGTGAAGCCCGGGGTGTCCCGCGGGACGATGAACAGGCAGGGCTTCAGGCGCCCGCTCTTGGCGTCCTCGGTGCGGCCGACGATGAGGGTGGCGTCGGCGATGTCCACGCCGGAGATGAAGACCTTGCGGCCGGTCAGCACCCACTCGTCGCCGTCGCGGCGGGCGGTGGTGGTGATGCGGTGGGAGTTGGAGCCCGCGTCGGGCTCGGTGATGCCGAAGGCCATCGTGCGGCTGCCGTCGGCGAGGCCGGGGAGCCAGGCCTGCTTCTGGGCCGCGGTGCCGAAGCGGGAGATGACCGTGCCGCAGATGGCGGGCGAGACCACCATCATCAGGAGGGGGCAGCCCGCGGCGCCCAGCTCTTCAAGGACGATGGACAGTTCGGCGATGCCGCCGCCTCCGCCGCCGTACTCCTCGGGCAGGTTGACCCCGAGGTAGCCGAGCTTGGCGGCGTCGGCCCACAGCTCGTCGGGGTGGCCGCCTTCGCGGGCGACGCGGGCGAGGTACTCGCGGCCGTAGCGCTGCCCGAGGGCGGCGACGGCGGCGCGCAGGGCCTTGTGCTCTTCGGTCTCGACGGTGCTGGTGGCGGAGCTCATGACGGCGTTTCCTCCTGGACTACGGCGAGCAGGGCGCCGAACTCGACCTGTTGGCCGGTGGCGGCGTGGAGCGCGGTGAGCGTGCCGGAGGCCGGAGCGAGGATGCGGTGCTCCATCTTCATGGCCTCCAGCCAGAGCAGGGGCTGCCCGGCGGTGACGGCGCTGCCGGGGGCGAGGCCCTCGGCGACGCGGACGACGGTGCCGGGCATGGGCGCGAGGAGGGAGCCGGGCTCGGTGCGGTCCTGGGGATCGGCGAACCGGGGCACGGGGACGAGGGTGTGGGAGCCGAGTGCGGAGTCGACGTAGATCTCGCGCACACCGGCGGTGTTCGAATTTTGTTTCACGTGGAACACCCGCCGGATTCCCTCGACTTCGAGGGTGACGAGCTCGGGGTTCGCGGCCAGGACCCGGACGCCGGGGTGGTCCAGGGGGTGGTAGCGGACCTCGTATGCGGTGCCGGCCGCGGTGTAGCGGCGGGTCTGCGGCTGGGAACGCAGGTTGCGCCAGCCGCCGAGGCGGGCGGCGAGGGGGGCCTCCGGGCCGGGGGCCGCTTCGGCGAGGGCGGCGGCGAGGGCCGACAGGGTGGTGGCCCGGCCGGCGTCGGGGGTGTCTTCGGTCAGCTCGGCGAGGTGACGTTCGTAGAAGCCGGTGTCGAGGCGTCCGGCGGTGAACTCCGGGTGCCGCAGGGACCGTACGAGGAGCTCGCGGTTGGTGGTGAGGCCGTGGATCCGGGCCCCGGCGAGGGCGTGGGCGAGGGCGCGCACGGCCTCGGCGCGGGTCGGGGCGTGCGCGACGACCTTGGCGAGCATCGGGTCGTAGTGGATGCCGACCGGATCCCCGTCGGCGAAGCCGGTGTCCACGCGGACCTCTCCGGGGACGGCGAGGGTGTGCAGTACGCCGGTCTGCGGACGCCAGTTCTGGGCGGGGTCCTCGGCGTACAGGCGGGCCTCGACGGCGTGGCCGGACGGCTGCGGGGGCGTGAGGGGCAGGGCCGCGCCCTCGGCGATCCGCAGTTGCAGGGCTACGAGGTCGAGCCCGAAGACGGCTTCGGTGACGGGGTGTTCCACCTGGAGGCGGGTGTTCATCTCCAGGAAGTACGGGCGGCCGTCGGCGGCGACGAGGAACTCGACGGTGCCCGCGCCCTGGTAGGAGACCGCACGGGCGGCGGCCACGGCGGCCTCGTGCAGGCTCGTGCGCAGCTGCTCGGGCAGGCCGGGCGCCGGAGCCTCCTCTATGACCTTCTGGTGGCGCCGCTGGAGGGAGCAGTCGCGGGTGCCGAGTGCCCAGACGGTGCCGTGCGCGTCGGCGAGGATCTGCACCTCGACGTGGCGGCCCCGTTCGACGTAGGGCTCGGCGAAGACCTCTCCGTCTCCGAAGGCCGAGCGGGCCTCCGCGGACGCGGCCTCCAGCTCCTCCTTCAGGGCATCGAGGTCCCGTACGACGCGCATCCCGCGGCCGCCGCCGCCCGCCGCGGCTTTCAGGAGCAGCGGCAGGTCCGCGCCGGTGGCGGTGGCCGGGTCGACGGGCTCCAGGAGGGGCACCCCGGCGGCGCGCATCAGTTCCTTGGCGCGGGTCTTGGAGGCCATGGCCTCGATGGCCTCGGGGGGCGGGCCGATCCAGGTCAGACCCGCGGCCAGGACCTCGCGGGCGAATCCGGCGTTCTCGGAGAGGAAGCCGTAGCCGGGGTGGACGGCGTCGGCGCCCGCGGCGAGGGCGGCCTTGATGATCAGGTCGCCGCGCAGGTAGGTGTCGGCGGGGGCCGCGCCGGGCAGGCGTACGGCCGCGTCGGCGTCGCGTACGTGCAGGGCGTTCTCGTCGGGGTCGGAGTGGACGGCGACGGTGGCCACGCCCTGGGCGCGGGCGGTGCGGAAGATACGGACGGCGATCTCGCCCCGGTTGGCGACGAGGAGGGAGGTGATGGTCATGGGGGCGCTCACATCCGGAAGATGCCGAAGCCGCCACGGGCGCCCTCGACGGGGGCGTTGTGGACGGCCGACAGGCACAGGCCGAGGACGGTTCGGGTGTCGCGGGGGTCGATGATCCCGTCGTCGTACAGCCGTCCGGACAGGAAGGTCGGCAGGGACTCGGACTCGATCTGTGCCTCCACGAAGGCGCGCATGCCGGCGTCGGCCTCGTCGTCGTACGGCTGCCCCTTCGCGGCGGCGGACTGCCGGGCCACGATGGAGAGGACTCCGGCGAGCTGCTGGGGTCCCATGACGGCGGACTTGGCGCTGGGCCAGGCGAAGAGGAACCGGGGCTCGAAGGCGCGGCCGCACATGCCGTAGTGGCCGGCCCCGTAGCTCGCGCCGATGAGGACGGACAGGTGCGGGACGCGGGAGTTGGAGACCGCGTTGATCATCATCGAGCCGTGCTTGATGATGCCGCCCTGTTCGTACTCCTTGCCGACCATGTAGCCGGTGGTGTTGTGGAGGAAGAGCAGCGGGATGTCGCGCTGGTTGGCGAGCTGGATGAACTGGGCGGCCTTCTGCGACTCGGCGCTGAACAGCACGCCCTGGGCATTGGCGAGGATGCCCACCGGGTAGCCGTGCAGCTCGGCCCAGCCGGTGACCAGGCTGGTGCCGTAGAGGGGCTTGAACTCGTCGAAGTCGGAGCCGTCGACGATGCGGGCGATGACCTCGCGGGGGTCGAAGGGGGTCTTGAGGTCGGCGGGGACGATGCCGAGGAGTTCCTCGGGGTCGTACGCCGGCTCCTCGGCCTGCGGCGGGTCCTGGCGGGCCCTGCGGTGGTTCAGGCGGGCCACGACGCGGCGGGCCCGGCGGATGGCGTCGTGCTCGTCGAGGGCGTAGTAGTCGGCGAGACCGGAGGTGCGGGCGTGCATGTCGGCGCCGCCGAGGGACTCGTCGTCGCTCTCCTCGCCGGTGGCCATCTTGACGAGCGGCGGACCGCCGAGGAACACCTTCGACCGGTCCTTGATCATGATGGTGTGGTCGGACATCCCCGGGATGTACGCGCCTCCGGCGGTGGAGTTGCCGAAGACGACGGCGATGGTGGGGATGCCCTCGGCCGAGAGGCGGGTGAGGTCGCGGAAGATCGCGCCGCCCGGGATGAAGATCTCCTTCTGGGAGGGGAGATCGGCGCCGCCGGACTCGACGAGGCTGATGCAGGGCAGGCGGTTCTGGCGGGCGATCTCGTTGGCCCGCAGGGCCTTCTTCAGGGTCCAGGGGTTGCTCGCTCCGCCGCGGACGGTGGGGTCGTTGGCGGTGACCAGGCACGCGACGCCCTCGACGGTGCCGATGCCGGTCACCATGGAGGCGCCGACGGGGTAATCACTGCCCCAGGCCGCGAGCGGGGACAGCTCCAGGAAGGGCGTGTCCGGGTCGAGGAGCAGCTCGATGCGCTCGCGGGCCAGGAGCTTGTCGCGCTGCTTGTGGCGGGCGGTGTACTTCTCGCCGCCGCCCTGCAGGGCCTTGGCGTGTTCGGCGTCGAGGGCGGCGAGGCGTTCCAGGGCGGCGGCCCTGTGGGCGACGTGTTCGGGGCCGCGGGTGTCGACGCTGCTGCCGAGCCGGGTCATGGGCCGACCTCCGGGTCGGGGAGAAGGTGGACGGGGATGTCGAGGTGGCGGGCGCGGAGCCATTCGCCGAGTGCTTTGGCCTGGGGATCGAAGCGGTGGCCCGCGGCCACGCCGTCGCCGAGGATGCCTTCGACTGTGAAGTTCAGGGCGCGCAGGTGCGGGAGGGGGTGGCGGGTGACGGGGAGACCGGAGGTCTCGGGGAGCAGGGTGCGGAAGGTTTCCACCGTGAGGGTGGCTTGCAGCCAGTGCCAGGCGGCGTCCGTCTCGACCCAGAGGCCGACGTTGGCGTCGCCGCCCTTGTCGCCGCTGCGGGCCCCGGCCACCGCCCCCAGCGGGGCGCGGCGGCTCGGCACCGGGGCTTCGTCCCGGACCCCTTCGGGGGCTCCGCCCCCGGACCCCCGCGCCTCAAACGCCGGCGGGGCTGGGTGTACGCCGAGCACAGCCGGCGGCGCTGGGTGTGCGGTGAGCTCCGCCGGCGGGGATGAGGTGGTACCCGGCCGCGGTGGCGGCGCCACCGATACGCGCGTCCCGTCGGGCAGGACCGCCACGTGGGCGACCGAGGACGCCGGGACGAAGCCCGCGCTGAAGACCCCGTACGGCTGGGCCGGGCCGGGCGGGGAGGTGACGTGGAAGCCCGGGTAGCTGCCCAGGGCCAGTTCCACGGCCGCCGAGGTCAGGGCGCGGCCCACGCGGTCCGGGGAGGGGTCGCGGACCACCAGGCGCAGCAGCGCGCTCGCGGTCTCCTCGGTCGCCGCGTCCTCGTGGTCCGTGCGGGACAGGGTCCAGTCGGCCGACGCCACTCCCTCCAGCAGCTCCGACAGCTGCCCCCGCACCAGTGCGGCCTTGGCCTCGATGTCCAGGCCGGTCAGGACGAAGACCACCTCGTTGCGCCAGCCGCCGATGCGGGTGACGCCCACCTTGAGGCAGGACGGCGGGGGTTCGCCCTGGACTCCCGTGACGGCGACCCGGTCCCGGCCCGCCCGGGTCAGGCGGACCGTGTCCAGGCGGGCCGTCACGTCCGGGCCGAGGTAGCGGACGCCCTGGGTCTCGTACAGCAGTTGGGCGGTGACCGTACCCGTCGTGACCGTCCCGCCCGTGCCCGGGTGCTTGGTGATCACCGCCGAGCCGTCCTCGGAGATCTCGGCCAGCGGGAAGCCCGGCCGGGACACGTCGTGCCGGGTGAAGAAGGCGTAGTTGCCGCCCGTGGCCTGGGTGCCGCATTCCAGTACGTGGCCCGCCACCACCGCGCCCGCCAGCCGGTCGTGGTCGTCGGGAGCCCAGTCGAACCACCAGGCCGCCGGGCCGCTGACCAGCGCCGCGTCCGTGACCCTGCCGGTCACCACCACGTCGGCGCCCGCGCGCAGGCAGGCCGTGATCCCGGCGCCGCCGAGGTAGGCGTTCGCGGTGAGCGCGCCCTCCGCGTACGGCATGAGGTCGTCGCCCTCGACGTGCGCGACCGAGACGGGGACGCCCAGCTTCGCCGCGAGTTCGCGTACGGCCGCGGCGAGCCCGGCCGGGTGGAGGCCGCCCGCGTTCGCGACGATCCGCACGCCCCGCTCGTGCGCGAGGCCCAGGCTTTCCTCCAACTGCCGCAGGAAGGTCTTGGCGTAGCCCAGTTCCGGGTTCTTCAGCCGGTCGCGGCCCAGGATCAGCATGGTCAGCTCGGCCAGGTAGTCCCCGGTCACCACGTCCAGCGGGCCGCCGGTCAGCATCTCGCGCAGTGCGCTGAAGCGGTCGCCGTAGAAACCCGACGCGTTGCCGATGCGCAGGGGCCTTCGCGGGTCCGGCCGGCGCGGGTCCCGCGTCACCGCGAGGACCCCGGCGCGCGGCCCGGGCCGGCCGGGCCCGCGAAGGCCTGGGCGATGTCCAGCCAGCGGTCGGCGTCGGCTCCGGTGGCCGTCAGGGCCAGGTCGGCGCGGTGCGCCCGCTGGGTCACGAGCAGGCAGAAGTCCAGCGCCGGGCCCGTGATGCGCTGCGGAGCGTCCTCGGGGCCGTACGCCCACGCCCCCGCGCCGTCGGGGGCGGTCAGCTCCACCCGGAACTGCTCGGCAGGCGCGGGCAGTCCGCGTACCGCGTAGGCGTAGTCCCGGGCCCGTACGCCGATGCGGGCCACGTGCCGCAGCCGCGCCGTCGGGGTGCGGCGCACGCCCAGCGCGTCGGCGACGTCCTGGCCGTGCGCCCAGGTCTCCATGAGGCGGGCCGACGCCATCGAGGCGGCCTTCATCGGCGGCCCGTACCAGGGGAAGCGGGTGTCGGGCGAGGCTGCGGCGAGCGCCTCGTCGAGGGCATCGCGGCCGGCCCGCCAGCGGGCGAGCAGCTCGGCGGGCGACAGCGCGGCGCCCTCCTCGGCCCCCTCGTCGACGAAGGAGTCGGGGGCCGCCAGGGCCTCCTCGACCATGGCGGCGAAGCCGGGGGCGTCGGTGAGGGAGAGCAGCGCGGCCCGGTCGGTCCAGTACAGGTGGGCGATCTGGTGGGCGACGGTCCAGCCGGTCGCGGGAGTGGGCTTCGCCCAGCCCGGATCGGACAACTCCCCCACCAGGGCATCGAGTTCCCGTCCCTCCTCGCGGAGATCTGCGAAGACGGTGACGGCGGACGGATCGGGCACGGTGCGCTCCCCTCTCGGCGTGAGGGGAAGACTGGCAGCCTCCGAGAAAACAATCAAGCGTGCTTGCATGATTTTCTGCTCTTCGGAAACTTCGCGCCACCGGCCGCAACTCGCCTCGCCGCGGCCTGAATTGAGAGTCGCGCTGGTGTCCGCGGGGCCGGCCGGGTGCCGCGGAAGGAGCGCAGGGGGCGATTCAGGCCGTAAGCCGGAAACTCGCGATACGTCACCGGATGTCCCGTCGATACTGGGCGTTCCGCTCCGGGCCCGGGCGGCGCCCGACACCGCGCACCAGCGTCCATGTCACTCGACCGACTCGACGATGAGGATGAACTGACGTGACTCCAGCCGCCTTCTCCGCCTCCTCCTCCGGCCCGGCCTCCTTCTCCCTCTATCCCGAACTCGACGCGACCACCCTCGGCGCCTTCGTCACCGCCCTGGAGACCGGGGACGTCACCGGCCTCGCCCCCGCCCGCGCCGCCGACGTCGCGGACGTCCGGTCCGTCGCCGTCTTCGGCCGCGCCAAGGTGCCCGGCGCCGACGGGGACCTGCTCGACGCCGCACTGTGGCGGCACACCGGGAGCGGACCGCGCCCGGTGATCGTGATGCCCTCGCCGTGGACGAGCCTGGGCTGGCTCGTGTACGCGGTCCAGGCGAGCATCTTCGCGGCGCGCGGCTACAACGTCCTCGCCTACACCGCCCGGGGGTTCGCCGCCTCCGAAGGCATGGTGGACGTCGCGGGGCCGCTCGACATCGCCGACGGCAGCCGGGCGCTGGAGTACGTCGTCGGGCGCACCGCCGGGCCGGTGACGAAGGTCGGCTTCCTCGGGGACTCGTACGGCTCCGGCATCAGCCAGCTCGTCGCCGCGCACGACACCCGCGTGGACGCCGTGGCGGCCCTGAGCACCTGGGGCGATCTCGGGGAGGCGTTCTACGAGAACTCCACGCGCCACCTGGCCGCCGTGGAGGCGCTGCTCGCCGCGGCCGCGAAGGCGCGGCTGAGCCCTCAGACGCAGGCCGTCTTCGAGAACGTCCTCGCCAACCGCGACGTCGAGGGCACGCTGCGGTGGGCGGAGCCGCGCTCGCCCTTCACCCACATCAAGGAGCTCAACCGCCGCCAGGTGCCGGTCTTCTTCGCGCAGGCCTGGCACGAGACGCTCTTCCCCGGCAACCAGACCCTGCGGATGTTCAACGAGCTGACCGGCCCCAAGCGGATCGACCTCTCCATCGGCGACCACTCCGGCCCCGAGATGAGCGGCATGCTCGGGCTGCCCAACCGGATCTGGACGGACGCCCACCGCTGGTTCGACCACCACCTCAAGGACGTCGACAACGCCATCGCCGAGGAGGGGCAGGTGCTGAGCGAGGTCATGTGGAACCAGACCCTGGAAGCCCGCCCCGCCTGGAGCGCGGTGACCCGGGACGTCCGCAGGCTGTTCCTGACCGGCGACGGGGAACTCGCCCCGGACCCGGAGGCCGGCTGGAGCGCGGGCGTGCTGTGCGGTGTGGACACCCCGGCGACCGTCGCCGACGCCGTGGTGACGGGCGGCTTGGCGGAGCTGGCCGGGCGCCCGAAGGCGTACCCGACCGGCGACATCGACCGCACCGTGGCCGCGGTGTGGGCCTCGGCGCCGGGCGAGGAGGTCACCCGGCTGCGCGGCATACCCCGGCTGCGGGTGACGTACCGGGCGGCGAACCCCGGGTCCACCTTCGTCGCGTACCTCTTCGACGTGGGCCCCGACGGCACGGCCCACATCATCACGCACGCCCCGTACACCGACCTCGACTCGGCGCCGGACAGCCTGATCAGCGCGGACCTCGACCTCCAGGCCACGGGGTACGACGTACCGCGCGGGCACAGGGTGGCGCTGGTGGTGGACGGGCGCGACCCGTTCTACGGGGACGCCAACCTGCCGCGCGCGACGCTGGCGTTCACCTCGCCCGAGGCCACGCCGTCGTACGTGGACCTGCCGCTCGGGTGACGACGTCCGTGCCCGCGCCCCGCCGCTCCCCCGTGGGC